>JAOZQB010000327.1 GCA_029932445.1 Bacteroidales bacterium
TAAAATCAATTGCAATGTCTTCAATATCATTGTTGTGGTTTGATTACAAAAGGAAAAGGGATATATTAAAATAATAATAATGTAGAGTTGATAAAGAGTTGTGGTTTGATTACAAAAGGAAAAGGGATATATTATACCGATAAATATATTTAAGTTGTCGTCTGTTGTGGTTTGATTACAAAAGGAAAAGGGATATATTTAGATTATATTTAGAAACATCAGATTTAAAGGTGTGGTTTGATTACAAAAGGAAAAGGGATATATTCAATATTTTACGCATTCTGAATTAAGGCAAGTTGTGGTTTGATTACAAAAGGAAAAGGGATATATTTTTAAAGGTATGTCAACCGCTTGGACCGTGTTGTGGTTTGATTACAAAAGGAAAAGGGATATATTCTTAAAGGTATGTCAACCGCTTGAACTGTGTTGTGGTTTGATTACAAAAGGAAAAGGGATATATTATATTGTTTAGTAACTTTATAATATTCACCGAATTGCAACAAAAAAGCGGTAAAAAAAATGATGCTTTTAAGATTTTTCAGATTAATTGTATTCATTTTTAAATTCCGAAGAAAAATATATCCTTAAAAATCCCTGTTCGGTTGAAAATATCGTTCAGGGATATTTTTTGAGTAAAATTAAAAAATTTCCAGTTGTAAGGGAGCATTTTCAAGCGGAGTTTCTTTTTTACCCCAAAAATTAATGATATTACCGTATTGCTTGTCGGTTACCGGTAAAATGCTTACATGTCCTAATTCCGGTATGTTTTTTTCAGCACGTTTAATATGTACATCCATGCTTTCTCGGCTTGCACAATGTCGCACATAAACAGAATATTGCATCATTGAAAAACCGTCATCCAACAAATTTTTGCGAAATTTTGTTGCTCTTCGTCTGTCTTTTTTAGTTGTTGTCGGTAAATCAAAAAATACAAATAACCACATAATTCTATAGGCATTTAATCGGGTTTGATGCATGATAATATGTTATTTTAGCCCTGTCAGGGTTTTAAACCCTGACAGGGCTATTTTTTTATTTAAAAATAGGATACGATATTTTCTTTCTTTCACCTTTATAACATTTTACCAATGATGCTGTTGTCATACTTAATCCTACTGACAGCGGTCGTGTTACTTTCTTGAATTGAACATCTGTTGTAAGAATATCCGTTAAATCAAATTTTATTTCTTTTGTTAAATCTTTATAATCAGGAAATTTTGCAAAAGTTTCTTTTACAATTCTGTCGGCAAAGGGTCTGTATGGTTCCATTAAATCATCGGCTAAACGATAAGCATTATATTTATTTTTGTGATGAATTCCTATAACGGGTATTAAACCCGATCCCGTAATAGCTTTTGCAGTTGCCGAACGTAAAATTGAATAACAAAAATTCAACATTGAATTTGGTTGTTTACCGTCTCTGTGTCGGATAAAATTATTAAACAGTGAATTCCAATAAATTCGTGCTGCTAATGATTCTCTGTTTGTGCTGTCACCGCTTGTTACATGTTTTGAGATTTCTCTGAGGGGTTCTCCTTTTTTATTGAAGTAATCAAGAACACTTGCCTGATTTCTTATTTTAGATTTTATGGTTTGTTGCCATAAATTCTTTTTTAAAGGTTCACTTGCCTTTATCTGATAATCTGAATGTTGCCCGTGCAGATGATGCGATTCAAAATTAATCATCATAGAAGCAGGCATATGTTTATCATTACAAAAAATAACGGCCGTATTATTTTCTGAAAATAATTGCATAACTGAATGGGTATATGTCAGTTGTTTATTGTCAAAGATAACATAACCGATATCTTCGGCAGGAACCATTTGTTCCTTATCAATCATTTTGTCTTTTACATACAGTTGTTTGTTTTTTACAAAAAGATGGTAAGGATTAACGAAAAAGAGTGTTCTTTTTAGCATAGTGTTGATTTTTAATTATTTAAAAATAACACAAATTATGCCGTCTTAATAAAAATAATAATAAATTATGAAATAAAATCTTTCCGGAATAACATTATTCTTCCGAAAGTTTGATAATTTAAATATGATTTTTAAGAAAAATATTTACTCGAATCTAATATCGTTTATCAAATCCGGATAAATAAAAACTATATAAAAAAGAGCCTGAAATTAATCAAGCTCTTTAAAATTTAATGCGTCAGCAGAAATTTACGACAAATCTTCAATGCTTGCATCAGGTGCATTTTTCTTAACGGAAGCAATTCCGTTATCTCTTGAAGATGCACTTTCATACATTTCGCTTATTCCTATTACTTGACCGTTTGATGCGGTTAAATTAAAATGCGGTTTACCGTTTTTTGCTTCAAGACTTTTAAATCTGTTATCGTCTTGAGAATTTTTTCTGACTGATTCAATTCCGTTATTGCAAGCTGATTTAGTTGTATATCCTTCGCTTGTTAAAATAATCTGTCCGTTTCCGGCTTTCAAATTGAATTGAAACTCACCGTTTTTTCTTTTTCTAATTTCGAATTTTCCCATTGTTTTGGTATTTTAGATTAATGAAAGCATAAAAGTAATTTTTTTTTTATTATTCGAGAATTAATTTCGGATGTTTTCGTACATTTTTAAT
>JAOZQB010000004.1 GCA_029932445.1 Bacteroidales bacterium
CGTTTCGTTTTCTGTTTCAAGTTGACTATTTTTTTGTTTCAGTTCATTCAATAAATTTGTTTTATTTTCATGAGATGAAATCAATTTCCCGATTAATTCTTTTAATCTTATTATTTCATTTTCAGTATTCCCCATGATACAAATTTGTAATCAGCAAAATTAGCACAGATTATTTAATAATAAAAAATAAATTTTAAAGCCGTAAAATAAAAAAGCCGACTTTAAAGAGCCGGCTTAAAAAAATTGTTTAATTTAAAAATTATTTTGCTATTGGCATAACAGTGTATGAATAAGGATATTCTCTTAAATCCAAAGTAATTTTATAATTTCCTGCACTAATTGCAATATTAGCACCGTATTCATCAGGAATACCGTCTGCACCGTCATCTCCGTAATTTAACGGATCCCATGAATCATTAGGTCTGAATTTAAATTCACCCGTAATTATAGGATTTGCAAGCGTATCAGTACTGATTTGCCATACCCCTTCAGAAACAAGATAAGCCATATCAATATCAACCGTCCAATCATACGGAGAAACTGCAGAACCGATAATACCCCATGCTTGTGCAATTGCCGTATAAGACATATCAAAGGTATTTACATTTATTTTATAATGTCCTTCAGCAGCTACAACAATATTACTTCCGTTTAAATCAAGGACATCATCAGGTTCATTATCACCATAAAAAACAGTTCCGTCACGGTCTTCAGAAATAATAAATGTTAAATCAGATGCCGGTAACCAAGCATATCCTTCATAATTTCCGTCTTCATCTACAGGTAGGATTTTTGCAATTACGACACCTCCGGAAATTACAAAAAGTGAATCCGGAGCATTCGGCGGTGCATAAGGTGTTACGGTCATATCAATAGCATCTGAATATGTTTTTTCGGAATCAGCTCCGAAAGAACCGACTCTTATTGATATTTCAGCCGCAACATTTTCTTCAAGACCAAGCGTATTTGTTAAAATTTTATTAAAATCAAATACCGTTATCTCCAACGAATCAGCATCTGTTGTTCCCAGAACAACAGGATTTGCAAAATTATCTGATTTTAAATCAACTTCCAAACTGTATGAAACAGATATTGCTACATTATATTCAGCAGCTGTCCATTTGAAATTTGCAAATATATTGTCTGCATCAGTATCTGATAGCACATAAGTACCACCTGATGTCGGTTCTGTAATAGAAGCACTTTTTGCAATTTCAAGTACAGGACCGGCTTGTTTTTCGCACGAATAAAAAATCATGACAAAAAATGACACCAGTATCGAAATAATTATTTTTTTATTCATTTTTTTAAAGTTTAAAGATTAATAACCCGTATTTTGTGTTAAATTAGGATTTGCATTAATATCATTAGAAGGAATCGGATACAAATCTCTGTATGAGTCAGTAGCAGTACCTGCTTGTGTATTTCCTTTCCATTCCCAAACATAATCACCGCCGGTAAATTTACCGAAACGAATTAAATCCGTTCTTCTGTGTGCTTCCCAATATAATTCACGTGCTCTTTCAGCAAGAATAAAATCTAAAGTTAAATCTCCTGCAATTATATCACCTGAATTATCACCGTATGCTCTTTGACGTAATTCATTAATATAATTCACGGCAGTACCCATATCACCGCCGCCGCCTCTGACAACGCATTCAGCATAAATCAAATAAGCTTCAGCTAAACGATAAACAGGGAAATCGGTACTTACAAATGTAGAATGTGCATTTGGTGCGGGAAGTGTAGAGTCAGGATAATTTACTCGATCGGGATATACAACATTTTTAAATTTTGTAACACCGATACCTTGTGTAAACGTTCCTACATTATCAATATTCCATTGCCATCCTTCATCCGTATTAAAGAAAAACATACCTCTTTTATCGGCAATTGTAGAATCTTCAGGATTATCAGGAGAGAAATCAGATTCTGTCGCTCCGAAATATCCGGTAACAAAATTTTGAATAGCACGGATACCGCCCCATCCGCCGTCAATTCCGTTTAAAGGCATACCGCCTCCGTTTGAAGCATGAAGAATAAATGTCATCCCGCCGTATTGTTGTGTATTTTGGCCGTCAAAACAAATCGGAAAAATCATTTCGGGACTGGTATTATTATCGGCACAAAATACATCGTCATAATTATCATCCAGTGTATAACCTGCACTTAATACTTTGTTAACATAAGTCATTGCATCTGCATAACGCGGCGTACCCGTATAAACTTCTGCATTTAAATAAAGTTCCGATAAAAGCATCCAATCTGCCGCTTGGTCAGCTCTTCCGTATTCAAACCTCGGTGCACCTAAATCCGGTTCAATCGCTTTTAATTCTGATTCAATATAGTTAAATAAATCTGCACGACTGATTTGTTCCGGAAAAAATGCTCCCGGCATATCCTCTTCCGTTACAAACGGTACATTTCCGAACATATCAATGGCATGGTAATAAGAAAATGCTCTTAAAAAACGCGCTTCAGCTTTATAATTTTTCAAATCCGCTAAAAATGTTCCGTCAGCAGTTTCCATAGCAACATCAGCATTTCTGATAAATTCGTTACTTATGGTAATTGAATAAAAAATTCTGGAATATAAAGCTGTTAAAAACACATCATTAGGAGCCCAAGTTTGCCAATGGAAATTCTTAATCGTTGCATCATCCCATGCAATAATGGCTTCATCCGTTGATAATTCTTGTAAACCCCATAATTGTCTGAGGTAATTTCCGAAACCTTCGTCAATTCCGCCGATATCAGGATTTCCGCCGCCGCCGCCGGTTTGACCGCTGAGTGCATAACTTGCATAAATTTTCGCTAAAGCTTGTGTATAAGCTTCAGGACTGTCAAAGACATTGTTCGCCGTACTGACATTCGGGTCAATGGGTTCCACATTTAAGCTTTTAAAGCAAGATGAAAGAAATAACACCATTACCGCTGTCAATAAATATAAAATTTTATTATGTTTCATTTTAATTATTTTAAAATTAATTAAAAGTTAAGATTTAAACCAAGTATAAACGTTCTCGGTCTCGGAAAAATATTATTATCAATTCCGCCGCTGATCTCAGGATCAATACCGGAATATTTTGTAACAACAAAAGCATTTTGTACCGTAAAACTCAATCGACCCGATAGTTTTTCGGATACGAGTTTCTCAAAATTATAACCTGCGGTTACAAAATCCATACGAAAAAATGAAGCATTTTCCAAATAGAAATCAGACCAATATTGAGCCGTTCTGAAGTTTGATTTACTGACATCGCTTAAGATATTTGACGTATAACCCGATTGATTGTATAAATTTTGATACAATGCCATACTTGATGCATTGTTATTATACACATAATTACCGATATTAAAACGTCCGGAAAATGCTACATCAAATTGTTTGTATGTAAATCGAGAAGATAAACCGAATAAATATTGCGGAGCAGGATTCTCTAAATAATATTTATTTAAATTATCACCTGCAACTTCACCGCCGTTTCCGGTTTTATCGGTATAAAGTCCCTCAATCGGCATGCCGTTTTCATCATAAATTTGTTGAAATAAAAAATATGTATTAGCAGGATAACCCACTTGATTAATTTCAACATTATTACCGACTCCGCCTGATATTCCGCCGACATCATAACCGACAAAAGTAGTATCATCAACCAATGTCAGTTTCGTAATTTTATTTACATTAT
Source organism: Bacteroidales bacterium (assembly GCA_029932445.1). Lineage (GTDB taxonomy): Bacteria > Bacteroidota > Bacteroidia > Bacteroidales > JAADGE01 > JAADGE01. The sequence continues at coordinate 3,690 of JAOZQB010000004.1, forward strand.
ATGTAAAGTTTCCCGACACTTCCAAAGTCATATCTTTATTTGAAACAGGTCTGACTGTTAAATTTGCTTCAATACCGGAATTTTCAAGAGACCCTACATTTGTAATTAAATGGTTTGAAAAATTGGTTCCGGCAGCAATCGGTATATCATTTAATAAATCATTCGTGATGCGTTTATAAACATCAATTGAACCGATAATTTTTTCTTGCATAAATCCGAAATCCAAACCGATATTTTCCGTAACTGTTTCCTCCCATTTAATAGAAGGGTCATAAGGATCCGGTCTCAAAGTGGGATAAAATGTATTCCCGAATTGATAGTATGCACCCGTTTGACTTATAACATAAGTCGGAATATAAGGATATAAAGATCCGATATCCTGCTGTCCTGTTTTACCCCATCCCAATCTTAATTTAAGATTTGTTATTGCAGTTACATCTCTTAAGAAGCTTTCCTCATTAATTTTCCATGCAAAAGCAGCTGACGGGAATAATCCGTATCTGTTTTCGGGAGCAAATCTTGAAGAACCGTCATAACGAACCGTTGCCGTAAATAAATACTTATTTAATAAGTTATAATTTAATCTTCCGAATAATGAAGCCAACAAATATTCATTTTTATATGCGGAAGAACCGGCATTCACGGCACTGTCTGAAGCACTCCATTTATGATGAATAAATGTACCCTCATAATAATGGTGTTCCCAAGAGTAACCTGCCGTGAAATCAACTTTATGTACTGTTCCGAAATCTTTATTATAATTCAGATAAGAATCAAATAAGCTTGTATATCTCATGTTCGAATAATCCTGAACATTTTGATCCGGCTCACGATGGCTCCAAGAAGCTAACCAATCAGTATATCTGTGACCTTCGGAATTAAAATAATCATACGCTCCCTTTACAACTACTTTTAATTCCGGCATAAATGGTATAATATATTCCGCTTTTGCATTTCCGAAATAGCGTTGAGATTTTGAGGTATTATCCGTAAATTCCAGTAAAGCAACCGGATTATGCGTAGCTATATTATTAGGCATTCCGTTCTTTTGGTCATCTTCACTGGCTTCTACCCATGCCGTATATCCTCCAAATCTGTAATTATAATTATTAATCGGTTGAGTCGGGTCAAATTGAACCGCTGCTCCGATTGCACCTGTATTTGAAAAATTATTATCCGTAAAAGCAGCTTTTCCGTTTAAATAAAGTTTTAAACTATTATTAAATAATTCCGGACTTAATGTTAAATCTATTGTAGAACGTTTCATATCCGAATATTTTAACAAACCGTTTTGATCGGTATATCCTAATGAAAGACGATAAGGAAGGATTTTATAGGATCCGGATAAACTGACATTATGATCATGAGACATTGCATTTTGATAAATTTCATTTTGCCAATCCGTATTTGCGTCACCTATTTTAGTTAATGCAACATCCGAAACAATTCCTTCATCAACTTTTTGTTGTAATAATGTTCGATATTCATCACCTGACAGTACACTAAGCAATTTGGCAGGAACTCCTATTGAAACATTTCCGTTATAAGAAATTTTCATTGCTCCTGCATGTCCTTTTTTTGTCGTTATAATAATGACACCGTTTGATGCACGAGAACCGTAAATAGCAGTAGCAGAAGCATCCTTTAAAACAGTAAATGATTCGATATCATTCGGATTAATTGTTGATAAAGGATTTGCCATACCGCCGATACCGCCGTTATCAATCGGAATTCCGTCAACAACAAACAAAGGATCATTGCTGGCATTTAATGAAGAACCTCCTCTGATACGAATCGTAGCTGCACCTCCGGGTTGTCCGCCTGATGATGTAATAACAACACCCGAGACTTTACCGGTTAATAAATCTTGAGGAGATGTGATATTTCCTTTATTAAAATCATCCGATGAAACAGATTGAATTGAACCCGTTGCATCTTCTTTTTTGACTTCACCATATCCGATGACGACTACTTCAGCCAATTCCGAATCATCATAAGACAGAATACAGTCCGTAACATTACCCTCAATCGTTTTTTCTTGAGTTTTCATACCGATATAAGAAAAAACCAATGCTGTTGCATCATTAGGAACTGCAACAGAATACTTACCGAATGCATCGGTCATTGTACCTGTTGTTGTTCCTTTTACAAGAACACTTACTCCGGGAATGGCTTCACCATCCGAATCGGTTACCGTACCCGTAATTGTTTTTTGCCCGAAAGTCGTAAATCCGACCAGAACAAAAATCACTGCGGGAAGTAATTTTGTAATAACTAATTTTTTAAATTTCATTGTGTTAGAATTTAATTAAAATTAATATAAAATGCAGTTTATTTTTTTAATAATACAAAAACACATATTATTAACTTTCAAATTCTAAAATTAATTAACATTTAGTTAATATACAACAGGAATAATCCCTTATCTTAATGCAAACGAATTCGCAAACGATTGCAAAATTTATATAACATATTTTAAAATGTTATAATTTACAACTTTTATTAATAATATCAAAAAAATATTTCTATTTTAGAGGTCTGATGAAAAGTCACCAAATTACCATAAAAGATATTGCAAAAATACTCGGAATTTCTGCATCTACGGTATCAAGAGCGTTAAAAGATCATCCGGATATCAGTTTTGAGACTAAAAAAAAAGTAAAAGAGCTCGCTGAAGAATTAAAATACAAACCAAATGCTATTGCTTTAAGTCTGCAAAGTAATAAAAGTCATATCATCGGTATTATTGTCCCGTAAATAGTACATCATTTTTTCTCAACAGTCATCAGCGGAATCGAAGAATATGCAGGGAATAAAGCATATAATATTATTATTACACAATCAAACGAATCACCCGAAAAAGAAATTTCTAACTGTCAAACTTTACTTTCCGGCAGAGTGGACGGAATAATTATTTCCCGAACAAAAGATACCGAAAATTTCGATCATTTCAGAAATGTCTTAAATACAGGAACCCCAATCGTATTTTTTGACAGAACTTGTCACGGAATTAATACTGATAAAGTTGTTATTGATGATTATAAAGCAGCTTATGAAGCTACCGAATATTTAATAAAAACAGGTTGTAAGAATTTACTTCATTTTTCAGGTCCCGAAAATTTAAAAATCAGTTCCAAACGAATGTGGGGATTTGCAGATGCTTTAAAAAAGAATAATTTTCCGTTTAATGAAAATTTAATTATTAAAGCCGACAGTTTTGACGAAGGCCGTAAAATGATATTTAAACTTCACAAAGAAAATAAATTACCCGACGGATTATTTACCGTAAATGATATGACGGCAGCCGGTGCAATGAGTGCTTTAAATGAGCTTAAAATAAAAATCCCGGAAGAAATTTCCGTATTTGGTTTTACCAACGGTATAATTTCACAAATCACCTCACCTTCTCTCTCTACTGTTGAACAAAACGGCCATTTGATGGGCTATACAGCAGCTGAGATATTAATTAATAAAATTGAAAATGAAACAAATGACGTATTAACAAAAATTCTTCCCACAAAACTGATTATCAGAAATTCTACAAGGCATTTATAAATTTTATGCAATCGTTTGAATCGTCTGTTTCTCTTGCTATATTTAAAAATTTAAACTCGATGAATTATCGGGCAATTTGCTTTTTCCATATTTAACACATATATTTGCAGTGCAGTTTAAAACACATATTATTTCTTTCCGATTATTTATATAAACCGAATATTCTTTCGGTTTAAGTTGTTATACATAAATTTCAACAATGAAAACAAAACCAAAATTAAGTTTTTGGCAAATCTGGAATATGAGTTTCGGTTTCTTGGGAATTCAATTCGGATTTGCTTTGCAAAATGCAAATGTCAGCAGAATATTTGAAACTCTCGGAGCTAAAATTGACGATATTCCGATTCTTTGGATTGCCGCACCGGTTACGGGACTGATTATTCAACCAATTATCGGACATGCATCCGACAAAACATGGTGCAGACTCGGACGACGACGCCCATATTTTCTTGCCGGAGCATTATTAGCTTCAATTGCATTATTTATTATGCCTAATTCTCCTGCGCTGTGGATTGCTGCAGGAATGCTTTGGATGATGGATGCATCGATTAATGTTTCAATGGAGCCCTTCAGGGCTTTTGTAGGTGATATGTTGCCTTCAGATCAAAGAACAACCGGTTTTGCCATGCAAAGCTTTTTTATAGGAACAGGTGCAGTAATTGCATCACTTCTGCCATACATGATGGCAAATTGGTTCGGTATTTCAAATACGGCACCCGAAGGTATTATTCCGCCCTCGGTTAAATTTTCATTTTATATCGGCGGTGCCGTGTTTATAAGTGCGGTTGCCTGGACAGTTTTCAGCTCAAAAGAATATTCGCCGGAGGAATTGAAAGAATTTGACGACCATAAAGAAGATGTTTGCGAAACGGATGAAGATACTAATAATAAAGAACAGATAAAAAAGTCTGTAAAATTAGGTCTGATTTTCACAATTCTCGGAATTCTGCTAAGTATTGCTTTTTATTTTACAGAAGTTGAAAAAGAAGTTTATATTTTATCATTCGGTTTATTTATTTTCGGTATTTTGGAGTTGCTTTCGGGGTCTTTACAAAAATCAAATAAAAAAGGCGGTTTTGTTTCCGTTTTTAACGATTTAAATTCAATGCCCAAAACGATGGGTCAACTTGCAATCGTGCAGTTTTTCTCGTGGTTTGCTTTATTTGCTATGTGGATTTATACCACTGCAGGTGTAACGGCACATGTTTACGGAACAACCGATACAACTTCCGAACTTTATAACGAAGGAGCTAATTGGGTTGGCGTATGCTTCGGAGTTTATAACGGATTTGCCGCATTATTTGCATTTCTGCTTATTTGGATGGCAAAAATCACAAGCAGAAAAATAACACATTCAATTTCATTATTAGTCGGGGGCTTGAGTTTTATTTCAATCTTCTTTATTAAAGATTCGAATATGTTATTAATCCCTTTTGCGGGAATAGGCCTCACATGGGCAAGCATTTTAGCAATGCCTTATGCTATGCTCACGGGTGCTTTACCCTCAAATAAAATGGGTGTTTATATGGGTATTTTTAATTTCTTTATTGTAATCCCTCAAATTCTGGCAGCCAGTATATTGGGTTTTTTAGTTAAAAGTATTTTTAAAGAAGAAGCTATCTATGCTTTAATTCTCGGCGGAATTTCATTAATTATTGCTGCCTTTTTAGTTATTTTTGTAAAAGACGATAATTAAATTTCAGATGATAAAAGGATGTATATTTGATTTGGACGGCGTTATTGTCGATACGGCAAAATATCACTATTTAGCTTGGAAAGAACTGGCTGAAAGTCTGGGTTTTGCATTTACCGAAAAAGATAATGAACGATTAAAAGGTGTAAGCCGAATGCGTTCGCTTGATATTTTACTTGAAATAGGCGGAAAACAACTTGACGACGAAACAAAACTGAAATTTGCCGAAAACAAAAACAAAAAATATCTTGAATATATTTTAAAAATGACACCGGACGAAATCTTACCCGGAATTATTAATTTTTTGGAAGATTTACGAAGTAAAAACATCAAAATAGCTCTCGGTTCGGCAAGTAAAAATGCAATGACCATTCTCAATCAATTAAATTTGACTAATTATTTTAATGCCGTAATTGACGGAACAAAAGTCAGCAATGCAAAACCCGACCCGGAAGTATTTTTAAAAGGTGCCGAAGCATTAAATCTGAAACCCGAAGAATGTCTGGTTTTTGAGGATGCCGAAGCAGGAATCGAAGCAGCAATTAACGGCGGGTTCAAATGCGTAGGTATCGGTTCACCTGAGAATCTCAGTAAAGCAAATTATATTATGTCGGGATTTGAAGATATAACTTTTGATAAAATAATTGAATTAATATGAATATTGAATTTACTGAATATTTATTAAATTATGGAAAGCGAAAAAAAAATTTATTAATGAACTAAAACAGAGAACTAAAAATATTGCTTTAAGAATAATAAAATTACAATCAAAAATGCCGAATAACCAAACTTCTTGGATTATCGGGAAACAAATACTTCGTTCTGCAACTTCTGTTGCTGCAAATTACAGAGCAGCGAGCAGAGCCAGGTCAGGAAAAGAGTTTTATTCAAAATTAAGTATTGTAATTGAGGAAACGGATGAAACAATGTTTTGGTTAGAACTTATTGTTGAAGCTGATATTTTCCCAAAAGAAAAAACAAAAGATTTATATCAAGAATTAAACAAACTTTTATCAATTTTTATGACAGCAAGAAAAAACACAAAACAAAGTCTTAATAAAAAATAACTTACTTAATTTATTCAGCAATTCAGTCATTTAACACATTCAACAATTCTTAAACATGAAACAATATATAAAACCGCATCCTTGGAAAATTATAGAAGAAGGTCTTTTACCCGAATATAATAAGGTATCGGAAAGTATTTTCAGTCTCGGAAACGGAAAAATCGGTCAAAGAGGTAATTTTGAAGAATATTATTCAGGTGAAACCTTACGAGGAAACTATATTTCAGGAATTTATTATCCGGATAAAACACGCGTAGGTTGGTGGAAAAACGGGTATCCCGAATATTTTGCAAAAGTGCTTAATGCACCTGATTGGACAGGTATAAAAATCACCGTTAATAATCAAAAATTAGATCTTCATACATGTAAGATAACAGAATTTAAACGAGTTCTGAATATGGAAAAAGGGTATTTCAGAAAACGTTACACGGCAGAATTTCCGGACGGTAAAAAAATAAAAGTTAAATCTAAGCGGTTTTTAAGTATTGTTAATGATGAGCTCGGTGTTATAAAATTTTCGATTAAACCGGTAAATTTCGACGGAACAATTGAAGTTTTAGCAGATATTGATGCTGACATTTTAAATTCAGATGCCAATTATGATGAAAAATTCTGGATTGAGATTGAAAAATCAACTGCCGTTAAACCATATGTGATTTCCGAAACAAAAAAAACTTTTTATCGAGTTTGTACAGCTGCAGATATTAAAGCAAAATATGAAAACAGTGAAATTGAATTATCAAATCTCGAAAAAATTGAACACGAAAAATATGTCGGATTTAAATTTTCACTTCCGGTAAAAAAAGGCAAAACAACAACGATTTTCAAATTTGCCGCTGTTACATCTTCATTGTATTACGAAAAAAATATTCTGGCTAAAGAAGCTTATGATATTTTAGAATATGCCGAAGATAAAGGTTACGAAACTCTATTAAAAGAACAAGAAGATGCTTGGCATCAAAAATGGGAAGAAAGCGACATAGAAATTGAAGGTGATGTTTCGGCTCAACAAGGTATTCGTTTTAACATTTTTCAACTAAATCAAACTTATACAGGTCAAGATGAGCGACTTAATATCGGACCTAAAGGATTTACGGGAGAGAAATACGGCGGCTCAACCTATTGGGATACCGAAGCATATTTGCTGCCCTTTTATTTGAGCACAGCTGAACAAAAAGTTTCAAAACAACTTCTTAAATACCGTTACAACCATCTTGAAAAAGCTATAGAAAATGCCGAAAAACTCGGTTTTAAAAACGGTGCCGCCCTCTACCCCATGGTTACCATGAACGGTGAAGAATGCCATAACGAATGGGAAATTACTTTTGAAGAAATTCACAGAAACGGTGCAATTGCTTATGCCGTAAAAGATTACGTAAGATATACCGGAGATACCGAATATCTTGCAAAATACGGCTTGGAAGTTTTAATCGGGATTTCAAGATTTTGGGCACAACGAGTTAATTTCTCCGAAGATAAACACCAATTTGTAATGCTCGGTGTTACCGGACCAAATGAATATGAGAATAATGTTAATAACAATTGGTACACAAATCTTCAAGCCGTAAAAACGCTGCAATACACTAAAGAAAGCATTGATTTCATAAAAGAAAAATACCCCGAAAATTTTAAAACTTTAGCAGAAAAAACCAAATTTGAAGAAAAAGAAATAAACCATTGGAAAGAGATAAGCGAAAATATGTATTTCCCTTATGACGAAAAACGAAAAATTTTCATACAACAAGACGGTTTTTTGGATAAAGAATTAAAATCTGCTTCAGAACTTTCGCATCTCGAACGTCCCATTCATCAAAATTGGTCGTGGGACAGGATTTTACGCTCTTGTTATATAAAACAGGCAGATGTTTTGCAAGGAATCTATTTTTTTGAAGAAGATTATGAACTTGATACCATTCGACGCAATTTTGATTTCTATGAACCTTTTACCGTACATGAAAGCTCATTATCATCGTGTGTTCATTCAATTCTTGCATCAAAAATCGGAAACGAAAAACACGCGTATGATTTTTATTTGAATGCCGCACGTTTGGATTTGGATGATTATAACAACGATACAGAAGACGGTTTACACATTACCAGTATGGGCGGTACTTGGATGACCATTGTAAAAGGGTTTGCGGGAATGCGCATCAAAAATGACAAATTGAACTTTTCACCTTTCATCCCGAAAAAATGGAAATCTTATTCGTTTAAAATCGGATTTCGAAAAGCTTGGTTAAAGTTTGAAATATTTAGAAATGAAATGAAAATAGCAAATGAAAGTGATTTTGATGCAGAAATTATTTTATTTGATAAAATACAAAAAATAAGAAAAAAAGAAATTATTAAAATACAATCTACTGTAGGAAACGCTTAAGTTTGTTTACCTGCGGAATTTAATTTTTTATATTATCGGACAAATAAATTGCCGAATTTTTATCCTCCAAGAAAAATATTTGGCTTATTATTTGTCGGTAAAGAATATATTTTAGCTTATTTTTTGTCATAAAAGAAAAATAATCGGCAAAATATTTGTATATTTGCATCAAACTGTTCACAATGATAGTAATAAGGCAAAAATATCTCGATAAAATAATTAAAGCATTTAAATATGTTCCGATAGTTGTTTTAATCGGTTCAAGGCAAGTAGGAAAAACCCATTTAATGAAAAGTATTAACTTAAAAGGCGATACAATATTTTTAAACGGACAAGATAGTGAAATTGCAAATTATTTTGCAAAATATTCAATAATCGAAGGTTATCTGAAACCAAGATTAAACAATCATTTAAAAGGCAATTTAATAATTGATGAATTTCAATACATCCCGGAAATTTCGGTTATGCTGAAATTACTGACTGATAACAATCCGGATTTAAAAATATTATGCAGCGGAAGTTCAAGTCTTGATATTATACAAAAAGTAAATGAAAGTCTTGCCGGGAGAGTAAGAATTATTAATGTTTATTCGCTTTCATTTGAAGAATATTTATTATTTACCGACAAAAAACTTCATAAAATTTTTCAAAATTACAGGGAAGATACCGAATACGAAATTATTGAACAAAGTATTTTACAAAAACTAAACGAATATTTGATATACGGAGGGTTTCCGCGTCAAGCACTTGTAAATGATTACGATACAAAAACAGAACTCATTGACGACATTTATAAAACATACCTTATAAAAGATGTAAGATCATACATAAGGAATGAAGATACGGTCGGGTTTAATAAACTTTTACGATTGCTTGCTTCTCAAATCGGAAATTTGATTAATGTAAATGAACTTTCAAAAATCAGCGGTTTATCATATAAAAAATGCGATGAATATATTTATCTTTTGGAACAAATGTATATCATAAAACTCGTTGAACCTTATTCTACCAATAAAAGAAAGGTAATAAGCAAAATGAAAAAGGTTTATTTCACCGATTTGGGTTTGAGAAATCGCATTTACAACAATTTTAACGAAATTGAATTTCGTAACGACAACGGAGCCATATTTGAGAACTATGTTTTTCTGGAAATTTCAAGAATAATAAGCAATTCGGCGAGTATTAATTTTTACAGAACAAATGACGGTGCAGAAATTGATTTTATCATTCAAACCATGAAAAATATATATGCGGCAGAAGTCAAATATTCAACATTTAAAAATGCAAAAGCTTATAAAAATTTGCGAAAACTTGCAAAAAACGAAGATATTAACAAAATATTTTTAATCAATAATAATTTGAATGAAATATTTAATGAAATTAATTATAAACCGGCTTGTTTGGTTTCCAAAACAAACTTTGAGTAAAAAGTAAAAAATATACGTATGAAACACCCATGACAAAAGATTTGATACACAAAGAAATGATTATTGCTTGCAAATATTAAGCAAAATAATAAAGCTCACAAGCGGGTGTTCCCTGCCCACCGGCAGGCAGGCTTTGTGGCCTTTGAAAATTATAAAAATAAACAGATGAAAAAATTACTCCCATTTTTATTAACAGCAACTTCAATTTTTGCATTTTCATGTAAAAACAATGAAAATACCGTAAATGTTCAGGAATTTAAATATCCGAATATTAATCCGATTGTCGGATTGGCAAGTCCGGTTAATTTAAATACGGATACAAGTCTTATTTATATTCACGATTATTTTCCTGAAGATGTCACTTTTGACAGCATTGCTTCAAACAAAAATTTGAAAACGGAGTTTTCACAAGACAGTTCTCAAGTGAAATTGACCGTCATTTCTAATGAATTTCCTAAGTTAAGTGTCCTGAAATTTTATCTTCTCGGAACGGAGCAAGACATTTTATTAAAAAAATCGGAAAAAATTAAGCAAACTTTCACTTTTAATCCGAAAGGAAAAAAATACAAAAAAGTTCAAATTAAAGGCGAAATGAATGCTTGGAACCCGAACAATACAAATCTTACGTTTGAAAACGGCATTTGGAAAACTGAATTTGAAACCGAACCCGGAAACTATCAATACCTCATTGTTGTCGACGGCAAAGAAATACTCGACCCGGAAAATCCTGAAAAAATAAGCAACGGCATGGGCAGTTATAATTCCGTAATGACAATAGGGAAATCAAATAAATCAAAACTTCCGAGACTATTCACAAAATTAACTGATGACAATTTAATTTACATCGGTTTTGAAAATAACATTAAAAATTATGTTGTTTTATACAAAAATTTTGAATTAAAACAAGGTGATTTTGTAACAAAATCCGATACTGCAATTCGCATCATTATCCCCGGAGATGCAAAAGATCAAAAACGAACTTTTATTCGAGTGTATGCAGCAAATGATTACGGTTTCTCAAACGATTTGTTTATACCGCTTGAAAAAGGTAAGGTTCTAAATCATGCCATGCAACTGACAAGAACTGATTTTGAAGCAGCAGCTTTATATAATGTTTTTATCGATCGTTTTTTTGACGGAGACAGTACCAATGACAGACCGACACCCGACAAACGTATTTTACCGAAAGCCAATTATTTCGGAGGCGATATTAAAGGTATAACCGATAAAATAAAATCAGGATATTTTCAAAATTTAGGAATTAATACAATTTGGATTTCTCCGATAGTAAAAAATGTTGAAGGTGCATACGGAAATAATGCAAAACCTAAAACAAAATTTTCCGCTTATCACGGCTATTGGCCCGTTTCATTTACATTGATTGACAGTCATTTCGGAACTGAAAAAGAATTTAAAGAACTTGTAAAAACAGCCCATGAAAATAATATGAATGTATTATTGGATTTTGTCGCAAATCATGTTCACAAGGAACATCCTTTTTACAAACAACATCCCGAAGATGTAACACAACTGCATCTTCCCGACGGCACTTTAAATCTTGAACGCTGGGATGATCATCGCCTCACAACTTGGTTTGATACTTTTTTACCGTCTTTGGATTTAACCAAACCGGAAGTTTACAATATGCTGTCTGACAGTGCCGTTTATTGGATTAAAGAATACAATCTTGACGGTTTCCGCCATGATGCAACCAAACACATTCCGAATATTTTTTGGCAAACCTTAACACGCAAACTGAAAACTGAAGTTGAAATTCCTGAAAACAGACGACTTTATCAAATCGGTGAAACATACGGCAGTCCGGAACTTATCAGCAGTTACGTAAACAGCGGACAATTAGATGCCCAATTTGACTTTAATGTGTATGATGCATTTACACAAGCCGTTGCAGGAACGTCTTCATTCAATCATTTGGCAGATGTTTTGAATACAAGTTTCAAATATTACGGATATCACAACCTGATGGGAAACATTACCGGTAATCAGGACAGAGGACGGTTTATTTCTTATGCCGGCGGCAGTTTAAAATTTGACGAAGATGCCAAACTTGCAGGATGGACAAGGGATATCGAAACGGGTAATCCGGTTGCATATCAAAAATCCGCACAACTTGCGGCATTTATTTCTACAATTCCGGGTGTTCCCGTTATTTATTACGGTGACGAAATCGGTATGCCCGGCGGTAACGACCCCGATAATCGCAGAATGATGAAATTTGACGGTCTCAATTTAAATCAAGATGAATTAAAATCTACTTTTTCGGCATTACTTTCTTTAAGAAGAAATTCCTTACCTTTAATTTACGGAGATTTTAAGTTTCTGGAAGTATCCGGAGATATCCTGATTTATCAAAGAAGCTATTTTGATCAGTTTTTTATCATTGCGTTTAACAAAGCACATCAGGATTACAAAGCTGAAGTAGCGATTGATAAACGTTTTGATTTGATTAAATTAAACAGCCCGTCAGGAGATGGATATAAAAAAAACGGAAACACTGTTAAATTTACAATTCCCGGAAACGGATTTGTGATTCTTTCAAATAAACCTTAAATAATTTAAAATGAAAAAATCAATCATTCACATCTTAATTATTGCATTAATTTTCGGTTCTTGTAACAGTCAAACAAATGATAAACTTACAATTAACAAATATCCTGAAAGAACTGATAAATCTAATATTTACGAGGTAAATATCAGGCAATATACACCGGAAGGAACCATAAAAGCATTTGAAAAACATCTGCCTCGTTTGAAAAAAACAGGTGTTGATATTCTTTGGTTGATGCCGATTTTCCCAATTTCTCAAAAGAACAGAAAAGGTAGTTTGGGAAGTTATTATGCCGTAGCAAACTACAAGAAACTGAATCCTGAATTCGGGACAGAAGACGATTTACATCAGTTAATTGAGACTGCTCATAAAGACAGTATGCTCGTTATTTTAGATTGGGTTGCCAATCACACCGGTTGGGACAATCCATGGATAACTGAACATCCCGATTGGTACACACACGACAGTACCGGGCAAATTATTCCTTCGGTTCCTGATTGGACGGATGTTGCCGATTTGAATTACGACAATAAAGATATGCGAAACGAAATGGTCAATTCCATGAAATATTGGCTGACGGATTTTGATGTTGACGGTTTTCGCTGTGATGTTGCTATGATGGTTCCTACCGATTTTTGGGACAGTGCTCGTATTGAACTCGACAAAGTAAAACCCGTTTTTATGCTTTCGGAAGCCGAACAACCCGATCTTATAAAAACAGCTTTTGACATGAATTATGCTTGGAATTTTCATCACATTATGAACGAAATTGCAAAAGGCAAGCAAAATGCTGACAGTCTGCGAAAATACTTTGAAAATGATCCTAAAACATATCCTCCGAAAGTTTACCGAATGGCATTTACGTCAAATCATGACGAAAATTCTTGGAACGGAACAGTTTCCGAACGTATGCCGAACAGTTACAAAACATTTGCTGCATTAACTTTTGTTGCTCCGGGTATGCCCCTGATATACAGCGGTCAAGAAGCCGGATTGAATAAAAGACTTCGTTTTTTCGATAAAGATACCATTGATTGGAGTCATTTAGAAATGCAGGATTTTTATGCAAAACTCATAAAATTAAAAAATGAAAACAAGGCACTTTGGAATGGTAAAGCAGGAAGTCCCGCATACTTTATTAACACGTCAAATCCGGAACAAATTCTGACATTCAAACGCATAAAAGATAACAATACAATTTTAGTCATAATGAATTTATCCGATAAGGAAGCAACATTCAATTATTTAGAAAAGGATTTTGAACGGACATTTACGGAATATTTCACAGGGAAAGAAATGCAAATTAAACCGCATGAAAATTATTCTTTAAAACCTTGGGAATATCAAATATTAATTGAAAAAAAGTAATTTATTATCTGACTTTCCAAGTCTAAAAAAAAAACAATGTCATCACATTATTTCAAACCATTGCTACCGGACAATTTTTACCACATTCTTAACAGAGGGAATAATAAAGAAAAATTATTTTATAAAAAAGATAATTACGACTATTTTCTGAAAAAATATGACAATTATCTTTCTGATTATTTAACAACTTATGCTTATTGTTTGCTCGGAAACCATTTTCATCTTTTAGTAAAATTAAATACAACAAAGCAAATTATACAAACTGCAGAAAAACTGAAAGATATTCCAAATCGACTTTCTAAATTTAATGAACTTGCAAAATCTGAATTACCGAAAATAGCGGGGCTGATTATCAGCAATCAATTCAGAAAATTCTTTATGGCATATGCAAAAGCAATAAATAATCAAGAAAAAAGAACAGGCAGTCTTTTTCAAAAAAACTTTGAACGTTTTAAAATTGATAATATAAGATATTTAAATAATGTCATTGAATATATACACAAAAACCCTGTCCATCATGGTTTTACAAATAATTTCAAAGACTATCCGTACAGTTCTTATGAACGAATAATAATACCGAAACCGTCAAAGTTACCAAAACATGAAATTTTAGAGAATTTTAACGGTAAAGAAAACTATATCCGATTTCATAAAGAAAAACATTCATTTAATATCATTCGGAATTATATTGTTGAATAACCAGACTTTCCAAACTTTTAAAACTTGGAAAGTCTCCCAAATTAAAAAATATGAAAAAACTTATCATCATATCACTTTTATTTGCAACAACTTCATTATTTGCCCAAAAAATTAATTTACAAAAAGTTGAACCGCCGAATTGGTTTGTCGGGATGGAAAATACACATTTGCAATTGTTGGTTTACGGAAAAAATATTTCAAAAACCGATGTTGTTATAAATTCTGAAAAAGCAGAATTAAAAGTTGTTTCAAAAGTTCAAAATCCGAATTATTTGTTTTTGGATATTGATATCAGCAAAGATGCAAAACCCGGTAATTTTAATATTTTATTCAAATTAAAAGGAAAAACAAAAGCAAAATATTCTTATCAACTTTCTGAGAAACCGAAAAGAAAAAGAGGATTTTCTCAATCAGATTTTATATACTTGCTGATGCCGGACAGATTTGCAAACGGAAACCCTGATAATGACAGTGCAGACGGTTTGCTTGAAAAAATTAACAGAAGCAATCCCGACGGCAGACACGGAGGCGATATTCAAGGCGTTATAAATCACTTAGATTACATACAAAATATCGGTGTAACAGCACTCTGGTTGAACCCCGTTCTTGAAAATAATAATCCGTCCTATTCTTATCACGGATATGCGATAACCGATTTTTACAAAACCGACCCGCGTATAGGAACGGATGAAGGATATAAGCAACTTTCCGATGAACTTCACAAACGAAAAATGAAGTTAATCGAAGATATGATTTTTAATCATTGCAGTGAAAATCATTGGTGGATGAAAGATTTACCTACCGATAATTGGGTGAATACAAATAAAGATTTCCATACCAACTACAGAGGCAGTACTATCACGGATCCTCATGCTTCACAAAGTGATTATAAGAAGATGACCGAAGGTTGGTTTGTTTCTTCCATGCCCGACCTCAATCAGCACAATCCCTTTTTGGCAAATTATTTAATTCAAAACAGTATTTGGCGAATTCTGACTTACGATTTAGACGGCATCAGAATGGATACGTATCCCTACCCTTTTAAAGATTTTATGTCGGAATGGGCACAACGACTTCATGCCGAATTTCCCGATATTACTTTGCTCGGTGAAACATGGTTACACAAAGTTCCGTACACGGCATACTTCCAAGCAAACAGTCCGATCTCGGGTAATTATAATTCGCATCTCGACTGCATCACGGATTTTTCTTTATATTATGCAACAAAAGCCGCTTTTAACGAAAAAGAAGGATGGGAAGAAGGGTTACTGCGAATTTACAACATTTTTGCACAAGATTTCCTCTATGCAAACCCCGAGAATATTGTTATTTTTCTTGATAATCACGATTTAGACCGTTATTTTTCAGATGTCGGTGAAGATATGAATAAGTTTAAAATGGGAATATGCGTTTTGTTAACCGCGAGAGGAATTCCCGTTCTTTTTTACGGTGATGAAATTTTAAAAACCGGTTTTGAATATCAGGGACACGGACACATTCGAACCGATTTTCCGGGTGGTTGGAAAACCGACAAAAAAAATGCTTTTACAAAAGAAGGCAGAACCGAAAAACAAAACGAAGCATTTAATTTCATTAAAAAAATCGCTGATTTCAGAAAAACAAGCAAAGCACTTACCGAAGGGAAATTACTCCAATTTATACCGGAAAACAATACTTATGTTTATTTCAGATACACGGATAATGAAGCCGTTATGATTATGCTGAATAATAATGATACGGAAAGCAGAACCATTAGCTGGTCGCGATTTTCGGAAATTTTGAAGAATTACAATACAGGAAAAAATATCATTTCCGGTAAGAAATATGAAAAACTTGATAAGATTACAATCAATAAAAAATCGGCAATAATAATTAAATTAAAAAAGTAAAATATATCTTTGCAATCAATAATATTAAACTTTTTACATTTAACTTTATACTTTTATCTGAATATGAAACTCTTAATGATATTTGCCGAAAAATTCTCTTATACTCCCACAATAAAAACAATTGAAGATGCCGAAGAGCACACCGAAGGCAAAACTTTCGAAAATGCGCTTATCGGTTTTATTCAGGTAGAGGAACACGATACCGAAAAAGAAATTCTGAAAGTTGAAAAGAATTTAGTGAAAAATTTAAAATGGGGAGCACGAAAAAACAATACAAACAAAGTTGTATTACACTCATTTGCACATCTTTCCGAAAGCAAAGCTTCACCGGGATTCACCAAACAAGTCTTTGAGTTAGCCGAAAAACGATTAAAAAATGCCGAATATGAAACAGCACAAACACCTTTCGGTTATTTTCTGGATTTAAATGTTAAAGCGCCCGGCTTTTCTCAAGCTCGAATGTTTAAAAGTTTTTAAATAAAAAAAAATCCCGACAGAATTGTCGGGATTTTTACTTATAAATTAAACTTATTACTTTTTACTTATAAGTCTCAATACGCTTTTCAATATCTTCTATTTGCGACTGCAAATTTTTATCATAAGACAGTTGATCTTTTATCACTTTATCTGCATATAAAACCGTTGCATGATTTTTTCCGCCGATTTCAGCACCGATTGTTGATAAAGAATATTTTGTAAATTTCTTTGCAAAATACATAGCTATTTGGCGAGTTTGTACAATTTCTCTCTTTCTGTTTCGTGATTGCAATGCTTCTTGAGTAATATTAAAATAATTACAAACAACTTTTTGAATATGTTTAATAGTAATTTCTTTTTTCGGTTTTTGAGCCAAACGATCAATTTTGGATTGTGCAAATTCAAAAGTTATATCTTCTTTCATTAAAGTTGCATAAGCCAATAATGAGATTAAAGCACCTTCCAATTCCCGAATACTTCCGGTGATATTTTCGGCAATATAATTTATTATTTCCGAAGAAGTTTCAATACCTTCCTTTTCTGCTTTTTTATTTAATATAGCAACACGAGTTTCAAAATCAGGACCTTGTAATTCTGTTGTTAAAGCCCATTTAAAGCGTGATATCAATCTGTCGTCCAATCCTTTAAGTTCCGAAGGAGCTCTGTCAGAAGTTAAAATCAATTGTTTACCGGATTGATGCAAATGATTAAAAATATGAAAAAATGTATCTTGCGTTCCGGGCTTACCGGCAAATTCATGAACATCATCTATAATTAAGACATCAACCATTTGATAAAAATGCAAAAAATCATTTCTTGTGTTTTTTCTTGCCGCATTTGTAAATTGCATTTCAAAACGACGTGCCGATACGTAAAGCACAATTTTCTTTTCACCGAAATTTTCTTTTACTTCAATTCCGACTGCTTGAGCTAAATGAGTTTTTCCCATTCCGGATTTCCCCCAAATAAACATCGGATTATAAGGATTATTTCCCGGTTGTGAGCCAATCATTTTTCCGGCAGCAACAGCAATATTATTGCACTTTCCGACAACTAAATTATCAAAACAATAATTATTGTTTAAGTGAGAATCAACATGAACCTTTTTAATTCCGGGTAAAATATCAGGATGAATAGGATCATTATTCTTTAAAGGAACTTTCATGGACGGATTTGATAAATTTGCACCATTATTTCCGGGATATAAAACTTTTGAATTCGTAAAATTTGAATTATCAATTACAATGCTGTATTTTAATTTTGCATTACTGCCGAGTTCTTTTTTTAAAACTTTCTTCAATAAATCAATATAATGTTCTTCAAGAAATTCATAAAAAAATTGGCTTGGAACATTAATTGTCAAAACATTACCGTCTAATTTTTCGGGTATAATAGGTTTAAACCATGTATTAAATGTAACTTCAGGAAGGTTATCGTGAATAACGTTTAAACAATTATGCCAGATTTCTTTATGGTTTTTATTCATCCTAATTTTGGAACTTTTTTGATTAATAACTTGTATGATTTTTTGGGATTGTAAATTTGATAAAAAAATACCATTAAAAAAAATCCATTTACTATTGTTTTTTTCATTTACTTCATATTGATATTATTCTCAACAATTTAAAAAAAAAATAAAAATAAAAAAAGTTATCATAATCATATCTGTCTGATTCCTTGCAATATAGCGCTTTAATAATGTTAATTAATTGTTAATAAGTCACTTATTAATTAAAAGACAGAAGCTATTATATTTAACTATTTGTCAATTTTACATTAATAAATAACTCTTAAGAACTTACCTTTTAAAGTGTTATTAATTATAACAGATATTTGTATCCTTATTTATCTTACCTGTACAATAAAAATACAAAATCTGCAATCGTTTGCAAAAAGAATCTCCGTTAAATTAATTCAAGTAACAAATAAATAATTATTTTTACAAACATTACAAAATTCTATATCATAATGAAAATAAAGTACTCACTCTCCTAATCTTTTTTTATATCATATATTTACAATTAGTTAAAATTATTAAAAAAACAAAACTCATGAAACATATATTCACAATAATTCTGACAATTTTAATTTTATCGGCAAAAAGTCAAACCATAACAACTAATCCGGAATTTCCCGTCCCGAGCCAAGCAGTAACCGTTACTTTTGATGCAACGGGAACGGATTTGGAAGGATATTCGGGTGATTTATACGCCCACACCGGGGTAACAATTGAAGGAGTCGGACAATGGCAACATGTTATAGGAAGTTGGGGCAATAATTCGACACAACCGCAATTAACGAGTTTGGGAAATAATAAATGGGAATTAGACATTTCTCCTTCTGTTAATGATTTTTACTCCGTAACCGGCGGCGAACTTGTTACCGAATTATGTTTTGTTTTCAGAAGTGCTGACGGAGGAACTCAATCGTCCGATTTATTTGCAGATGTCTATTCCGAAACGGATATAAATATCACATCACCGGATTCTACGCAAATTTTTTCAATAAATGATAATGTTCCTGTCAATGCAGTTTCGATTTTTGCAACTTCAATGTCTTTATATATTAATAATAATTTTATTACAACGGTTTCCGATAATCAACTGACTTATGATTATACGGCAACTGCTTCAGGAACAAATACAATAAGAATTGAAGCAACTGACGGAACAACAACGATTCAAAAAGAATCACATTTTTTTGTTCGAGCAGATAATACAATAGCTGATTTACCTTCTTCAGGACTGGCAGACGGAATTAATTACATTGATAATAATACCGTAACTTTAGTATTATATGCTCCGAACAAAACATTTGCATTCGTGAAAGGGAGTTTTAATAATTGGGCATTATCTCTTTCAAATCAGATGAATCAAACACCTGACGGAAACCGATACTGGTTAACCTTAAACAGCCTGACACCGGGGCAAGAATACATTTATCAATATATTATTGACGGAACGTTGACCGTTGCCGATCCCTATTGTGATAAAATTTCAGACCCTTGGAATGATTCATACATCAGCAATACGACTTATCCGAATCTAATTGCCTACCCTTCCGGTAAAACGTCGGGAATTGCTTCTGTTTTTCAAACTGCACAAACACCATACAGTTGGAATACAAACTCATTTACACGACCCGATAATAAAGATTTAATTATATACGAACTTCATATCAGAGATTTTATCTCAGCGCATGATTACACAACATTAACAGACACAATAAATTACCTTAAAACTCTCGGAATTAATGCAATAGAACTGATGCCTGTTAGTGAATTTGAGGGTAACAGCAGTTGGGGTTACAATCCTGATTTTTATTTTGCTCCCGATAAATATTACGGACCTAAAAATACATTGAAAGCGTTTATTGATTCTTGCCATGCAAATAATATTGCTGTTATAATGGATATGGTATTAAATCATTCATACGGTCAAAGCCCTTTAGTTCAAATGTATTTTGATCCGAATGCCGGTGATTGGGGACAACCTACGGCAGAAAATCCCTGGTATAATCAGACTTCACCAAACACCGATTATTCATGGGGTTATGATTTTAATCACGAAAGTCTTGATACCAAAGCATTTGTTTACAGAGTTTGCAACTATTGGCTTACCGAATACAAATTTGACGGTTTTCGTTTTGATTTCACAAAAGGATTTACAAATACTCCCGGCAACGGATGGGCGTATGATGCTTCAAGAATAGCCATTTTGGAAGATTATGCCGATCATATTTGGTCTGATTCGCCCGGTGCTTATGTTATTTTAGAACATTTTGCCGAAAATTCGGAAGAAATTGAACTTTCAAATTACGGAATGATGCTGTGGGGAAACATTAATTACACATACGGACAAGCAGCAATGGGTTGGAATTCCGATTGGGATTTTTCATGGACTTCATATCAACAACGCAGTTGGAATGAACCTAATCTGGTATCCTACATGGAAAGTCATGATGAAGAACGCATGATGTTCAGAAATGAAAATTACGGTAATTCTTCCGGAAGTTATAATATTCAGGATGAAGCAACAGCATTAAGAAGAGCTGAACTTGCAGGTGCATTCTTTTTTACGGTACCCGGTCCTAAAATGATATGGCAATTTGAAGAACTCGGCTATGATATCAGCATTGACGACCCGTGCAGAGTGTGCGAGAAACCCATTTTGTGGAACTATGTCAGTGTACAAAACAGAAATAAGCTTTATAATTATTTCAAAATTTTCATTGACTTAAAGAAAAATTACGATGTTTTCTCTACGACTGATTATGATATTTCATTTTCCGGTAATATGAAACAAATTGTATTGCGCAGCCCGAGTTTGAATGTCGTAATTCTAGGAAATTTTGATGTAAGCGAACATTATGCCGTACCGGATTTCAGTGCATCCTCTCTTTGGTACGATTACTATACGCACGAAGAATATTCAGGAAGTAATTCCGTAACTTTGGGACCAGGTGAATATAAAATATTCACAAGCGAAATTCTTGATATTCCGGATATTCCCGAAACCGTTGAAGAAATTAACAATAATAACACTTTCAGTATATATCCGAATCCGGCTTATGATAAAATTTATATTTCTGATATTTCATCATTTTCTGAAATCGTATTATTAGATATCCAAGGAAAAATTATAAAAGAAATTGCTTCATCAAGTATTAACGAAATAAATATCAGTTCATTAAAATCAGGCATTTATTTTATTAAAGCAACAAAAGGAAATAGAATTTCATATAAGAAATTCGTAAAAATATAGATGAACTTTTTAGCTCACATATATCTTTCGGGGGAAAATGAAGACATTCAATTCGGAAATTATATCGGTGATTTCGTAAAAGGGAAAAATTATAAAAAATACAACGATGACATTATAAAAGGTATTTTATTGCATCGTGAAATTGATTCTTATACAGATTCGCATCCCGTTGTTCGAAACAGTATAAAAAGAATGCGCCCGGCATACGGAAAATATGCCGGTGCTGCTGTTGATATTTTATACGACCATTTTTTGGCAAAATATTGGACTGACTATTCTTCTGCAAAATTGGAAGATTTTGTAACTAATTTTCATCATACCGTATCGGAACGATTAGGCAAACTCCCCGACAAAGCAAGACGTTTCACTTCTCCTTTTATAAAAAATAAGCGTCTTATTTGCTATGCCGATTTAAATTGCTTCAAAGATGTTTTGCAAAAAATGGCGATATACACTTCAATGCCTGATAAGGTTAAAGATGCGATGCAAATAATTAATAAAAACTATAATTTATTTTACGAGGAATTTGAAACTTTCTTTCCTGAAATAATTAGTTTTACACGGAAAAAACTATCAAATCAAAGTATGCCACAATGCAATCCAGAACGGTAAAGCTATTAAACAAACAAGATAAGTAATCAGCATCATTCCGGCTACTTTTTGCACATCACCGCCGTATGCTCTTACTTGTATTATTAAACCCGTAGCCGGTGCCGCAGCTGCCTGTATCACAAAAAAATCTGCTAACAAAGGATGTGTTTTACCGATATTGAAATAATATAATATTAAAATCACTGCAATCGGCAACAATAAATATTTTACAAATATCACTCGAAGAATATTAACTAATTTCGGAAACTTCCTTAAAGAAACACTTCCCAAAGTTGCACCCAGAACAAAGGTAGCAATCGGCACGGCGGCTTGCCCGATTAAATCAACGGAACCCACAAATACATCCGGGAAAAATTTTTGCCAACCGAGTAAAACAATAATTAATGAAAGAATATTTGCAACAGCAGGAGGTGTAATAAGTGTTTTATAACTGAAATCAATTTTTTTATCCGTAGAAGTAACAAAATATTTTCCTAAAGTCCACAGCAAAGGATTATATCCTAAAATAAACAAGAAGGTAATCAGAGCAAATTCCGTAAAATGTTCGGGATAAACAACCTGACCGATCGGCAAAACCAAATAGCCGGCATTTTGCATGGAAGAAACAGCAATTAAATTTCTTTGCTTTCTGAAATCAATTGCAAACACGCCCGAAGCAAACAACACGCCCACCGAACTCATTGCAAAACCAAATATCGGAAGAGTCCACCAATAAGGCAAAGTTTCCGGATTAAAATACAATAAAGTATTTGAAAATACCAAGCTCGGTAACAAAACAATTACCGTAACTTTCGATAATGCATTGATATGTTCTTGCGAAATAATTTTCTTTCTGACAAGCAAACCGGCTACAATAATGATAATAAAAACCCGTGCCAGAGCTTCGCTCATACTCAAAAAACCGGATATAAAAATTTGATTTGCCAAAAGTATATTTTTGACAAAAGTAAAATAAAGAATTTATTATTTCAGATTATTCAATACAATTGTATCCGTTGTCATCGTATATCCCGAGAATAAACCCAAGCCGTTTTCAACATTGGAATAAACCTGAACCGGTTGAGCAAACGGATCAAATCTTGTTTGTTCATTCAAATTAAAAGAGAAAATATAATTATATACAGCTTCTGTTACCTTTAGTAGTTTTAATACAATTATAACAGGATATTGTTCATCATTTATCTCTTTCACGTATTCATCAGATTTATAATTATAAAAATCAGCAATAAAATTTAAAGTATAAGAATTTCCGTTAAATAATTCATCAGAAAATACTCTGCCGTTAATACCGTCAATAATAAATTCATTATTATTTTTATTTAAAACAGGATCCGTTGTATCAAAATAGTATGAATATTCTTCATAGCCCGTAAATATCATACTAGTATCCGTATAAAAAAAAACAGGATACAAAGTATTAACGGAAAGAAAATAATAATCTGATGTTGCAGCTTTATCATCAAATCGAAGATTGAAATGTATTTCGTATGTTGTATCAATATAACCCTCTCCGTAATTATTTATTTTAATTAGTACTGTTGTATCAACAGATTGGATTTCTGAAGGCGGTAACAAAAACACATCTGCTTTAACCGAGTTCAATCCGGGATAATCCGTCCTAATTTCATAATTCGCATTCATCTCGGGTTTTACGTTTGAATAAAAATAACCGCTGTCATTAAAAACTAAATTTTCAACAAAAATATCATTTTTGAATAATTTCACATCGGCAGAAGATAAATTCTCAATCTCATTGTTATCAAGAACACTTTTGCTTTTAGTTACTCTTACCCGAATAGTACTGTCAGGATTAATAATTCCGTTCAAAACAATATGTTTTTCCGCTTCCGGAATATCAATATCCAATTTTTTTCGGCATGAACCGAAAATTATAAACGAAACAAACAGAATTAATAGTGAATATCTCATATTTATTTTATTAAAATTCATATTTATAACTGACAGAAGGAATTATAGGAAACAAACTGTATTGAAAAAGAGCACGATCACCGTCATCATCTCTTCCGAAACGAAGAAAGAAGGGATTTTTGCGATTATAAACATTATAAACGCCGATATTCCATGTACGTTTTCCGTATTTTTTTTGTTTTCTGAAATTAACTCCTAAATCCAATCGATGATACGCCGGCATTCTGAAATTATTTCGTTTTTCAATATGATCAACAATGTAATCTTCAACAAATTCAGAACCGTAAAATTGATTAAACCGATTCAATGCCTGATACGATTCATAAGCTAAAGTTACAGCGTTTCCGGTTCCGTAAACCCAAGTTCCGGCAACATCAATTTTATCATTAAATTTATGCGTTATCACAATTCCCACATCATGCCTTCTGTCATACGTATAAGGAAACGGTTCTCCGAAACTGACATTTGAAAATTGTCTGTCGGTTTTTGACCAAGTGTAACCAATCCAACCGGTTGTTTTTCCGATATTCTTTTTAATCAAAATTTCAATACCGTATGAAGTTCCTTTTCCGTCGGTTTCAATTTTATTTTCCCACGCTCTTGCACTTTCTGCACCTTCTTCCGAAAATCCGCTTACAAAACTGGCTCCTTCTTTATACTCAATCATATTGCTCATTGTTTTATAATATGCTTCAATGCTGAAATCAAAACCTTTATAAGAATATGCCGAACCGAAAGCATATTGCGTTGATTTTTGCGGTTTAATATTATTCGTTACGGGCAGCCATAAATCCGTCGGCAAACCGATAGTGGTGTTAGTTAACAAATGAAGGTATTGTTCCATTTCCGTATAAGCCGCTTTAACAGACCATTGCGGATTTATTAAATATCTGACAGAAACTCTGGGCTGTACAGATTGATACAAAGTATCGCTGACATAAAAACCCGAATAATGAACACCGAGATTCGCTTTTAAATTCTTAAATATTTTCAATTCATCCTCAGCATAAACATAATATTCATTTGCATAAATATTTGAATTCCCGAATGTTGTGTCAATTTTTGAATTTTCTTGATTGCTGTTAACATGAAAAGCTTGAACCCCCGGGCTGAAAGTATGATAAATATAATTTACCCCGAATTTAATATTATGATTTACGGAAGGATTATAATCAAAATCAACTTTTGCTCCGTAATCTTCAATACCTGAACTGTAATCAAATGCAAATTCATCAAATTCATCCCTTTGTGTATCGGTTGATTTTTCGGACATACTGACACCGAATTTGTATGTACTGTATGTCAAAGTCGTATTGGCAAAAAGTTTTTTTCCTAAAACGTGATTCCATCGAAATGCCGAAGTAATATTACCCCATTTTAAGTCGCTGTTAAATTCATCAACATATTGCTCCCAAGTATCTTCCATTTTTGTATATGCTTTATCTTTTCCGGTATAAACACTTAAATAAATTCTGTCTTTATCAGAAAATTTATGATTTATTTTTGCATTTATATCCCAAAAGAAATAACCGCTTGATGATTTCGTTCCGGGATTATTTTTATTTAAATATATTTTTTGGATCGGCAGAGATAAAAGATCGATATAGGTTCTGCGTGCCGAAATCAAAAAAGAAGTCTTATCTTTTATAATCGGTCCTTCAAAAGTAAATTTTGATGAAATTATCCCGATTGAGGCCGATCCGGAAAATTTTTTCATATTTCCTTCTTTCATTCGAATATCCAAAACAGAAGACAAACGACCGCCGTAACGTGCCGGAAAACCACCCTTAATAATACTTACTTCGCTGATGGCATCGGCATTAAAAACAGAAAAAAATCCGAAAAGATGGTTGGCATTATAAACCGGAACACCGTCAATCAAAATAAGATTTTGATCGGGTCCTCCGCCTCTGACATAAAATCCGCTGGTTCCTTCGGTACCTGATTGAACTCCCGGTAATAACTGTATGGCTTTTAAAACATCAACTTCACCAAGCAAAGCAGGAATCGTTTTTATTGTTTTAACGGGAATATCAATTTTTCCCATTTCTGTTTTCTCGGCTTCTGTTTTTTTTCCGAAAATTTCAACTTCTTCAAGTTCATTACCCGGTTTTAAAGCAAAATTAATTACGGTATCTTTTGTTAAGTTAATATCAACGGTTTGGGTGTTATATCCGACATAAGAAGCAGATAATTTTACTTTCATTCGGGGTAAAGTAATGCTGTAAAACCCGTAAGAATTTGCAATTGTTCCCATATTTGTTGCACCGGGATTATATACTGCAGCACCAATTAACTTTTCACCGGATTCAACATTTTCAATATAACCGCTAACGGTATATTTCTGCGAAAACACGGAACTGTTTATCGTTAATAAAGAAAACAGAATAAAAAAGATTCTTCTCATTTTATGATTTTATATAAAAATTTGTAACAATTCTAACTATTTATTCGTTTGCTTTATCAGATACAGCAAAATAAAAATCGTTGCATAAAATTAAATTTTAAATTTTCATTCAACTTACTACTTTTGTCACTCAATATTCTAAACGAATTTTTTT
>JAOZQB010000105.1 GCA_029932445.1 Bacteroidales bacterium
ACTACCGGCAGGCAGGCTATGTGACCTTTGAAAATTATAAAAATAGACACATGAAAAGAACTTTGTTAAACCTATTTTTTATTCTTACTGTCTTAAACTTATTTGCTCAAGAAAATTTTAATGTCCCTTCCGCAGATAAAAAAACCTATAATCTATATATGGCAAAGGATTGGAAAGGATTAATAAATACAGGAAAAAAATCTTTGAAAAACGGTATTGATTTTTATTATTTGCAAATGAGAATGGGTATCGCTTATTTTGAATTAAATAAATATGCACAAGCCGTAAAATATTTTGAAAACGTATACTCTAAAACGCCTGATGATGAAATGATTCAAGAATATCTTTATTATTCTTACTTGTTCTCGGGAAGATTTGATGACGCACGATTGTTAGGCGCTTACTTTAACAGAAAATTAAAAGAAAAACTGAATATTGAATCGGAATACCCGTTTATCCGAGCAGTGTATTTTTCTACAATTCAATATATAAATGAAGATTACAAAGAAAATTTATCCTTAGAGGAAAACCTTAAACAAAAAACAACATTAAACGAATCATGGTATAATATCAGTTTTGAACATGTCGCAGGAAAGAGACTTACATTTTTTCACGGATACAGTCATTTGAAAATAACAAATAATATCCGAGACATCGATCCTGATTTTCCTCCTGAATTCATTGAAAATATTAATCAAAATGAATATTACTTTTCAGCAAAATATCATGCCTCAAAAGGTTTAAATATCAGCGGCGGGTTTCATTATATTAATACATCATATTTTGCTCCGAATCCGTTAGAAACATGGGGCAGAAGACAAACAAACACGGCTTTATATTATTATTCGGAAAATGCTTTTGCCGGCTCATTAAATTTGAGTAAATCTTTTTCAATATTCAATACTTCTTTTGAAACTTCTATTTCTGATTTGAATAATAAATTGCAAATTCAACCGTCTTTAAGCATCCGAATTTATCCCTTCGGAAATAATAATTTCTATTCGGAAACAAAAGGAATTTATTTAAGTGAAAAAGACGAAACTTCATTTAATTATCATCCTGTTTTTAAACAAAGTTTCGGAATTCGCTTTTTAAAATATTCTTTTATCAGTCCTTCAATAACCTACGGAAATCTGCAAAATTTCACTCAATACAATACATTTTTAACAAATAATGATTTAGATAAAATTACATTAAGATTTGAAAATTATTTAAACATAGGTTTAGCTAAAGGCCGTTTTAATATGTTTATAAGTTATCAATACAACAATAAAGAAAATACATTTGAAGTAAACACTGTTGAAAAGACTAAAAGGTATGTCAATCAAACAATTACAGGCGGAATTAAATGGTATTTCAAAAAATATTAACTCTAATAAATGAAAAAATGAAAACAACTATCAGTTTAACAATTATTTTATTCTTAGGATTTTCTCAAATTTTTGGGCAAACCGATAAAGAAATTATTCAGGCATTTAAAACAAGTTACAGTTTGGAAAAATCCGGTTCATACAAAAAAGCTGCAGATGAACTAAAAAAAGTGTATTCGAATGATTCTTATGAAATTAATTTACGTCTCGGATGGCTGGAATATAATGCCGGGCTATTTGAAGAATCTGCTTCACATTACCAGAAAGCATTAAATCTTAAACCGTTTTCGGAAGAAGCAAAATTCGGTTTAATTTATCCGAAATATGCACAAGGAAAATGGAGTGAAGTAATCAATTTATATAAAAAGATTTTGGAAATAAATCCGAATAACGCAACCGCCAATTATCGTCTCGGATTAATATACTTCGGGAAAAAGGATTACACTGTTGCTGCTGTTTATTTTGAAAAAATTGTTAACCTTTATCCCTTTGATTATGACAGTTTATTAATGTTAGCTTGGACAGATTATTATTTAGGTAAAAAAAATCAAGCAAAACTTCTCTTTAATAAAGTTTTAATGAGTAATCCCGATGACAAATCAGCAACAGAAGGAATAAAATTAATAAAATAAAAAAAAGACCGGTTTAAGCCGGTCTTTTCAGTTAATTTTCACAATTCTTATAAATGTAATTTCGCTCTTGTAATAAATTTTTCAATTTCTCTTGCTTCCGCACTTTCTTTATAATCATTTTTGATTTGTTGATACGAATCAACAGCATCTTGCCATTTACCGAGTTCTTCATAAACACGTCCCAATTTCATTAAATAAATCGGACTCAATATTTTATTATTTTCATCAGCAGCTTTTTTATAATATTCAGCTGCATTTTCGAATTCGCCTTTTTCGGTATAAGCATCACCTATGTTAACAAATGCCGTAGCAGCCAACATTTTATCTTTTGTCGAAAACTTTTTTAAATAGTCAATGGCATTGTCATAATCACCGATTTTGTAATATGAAATACCGGCATATAAAAGAGCACCCTCCGCAACATTTGTTGCTCCGTAGTCATCAATTATTTGAATAAATCCCGGGTAATCACCGTCACCGTTTAATGCCAGATTAAAAGAATCTTTTTCAAAATATTGTTGCGCTTTAAAAATTTGCTCTAATGCCTCAGCTTGTTGCGGCATTATATAAAATTTCTTATACGCATATACCAATCCGACTATTATTAATACAACAATTGCTGCAATTGTAAGTTGTTTTTGATATTTCTCAAGAAATTGTTCACTTTTTGATAAAGACTCTTCAATGCTTCCGAGACTTCCTTCTATTTTTGCTTTAACCTTCTTAGCCATAATTTATTTTCTGATTAAATTTTAGGTCGCAAAAGTAAAAAAAATACCGATTGAATAAAAAATTTCAACTAAAAATAATGTATTTTTAAATTTTTTAAACTTCTTTGTCAAAAAATTAAGATTATTAACACTGCAAATCATTAAATATATGTTCCTCAAATCCGTAAATATTACAAATTTTAAAAATATTGAAACCGCAAAGCTTAATTTTTCCGAAAAGCTGAATTGTTTTACGGGTAATAACGGTTCCGGAAAAACAAATTTGTTGGATGCAGTTCATTATTTGTCATTTACAAAAAGTTATTTCAATACAAGCGATGCTCAAATTATTAAACACAACAATAATTTTTTTGTTTTACAAGGAGAATACATTCGAAATACGCTTCAAGAAAAAATTTATTGCGGTTACGAAAAAGACAAAAAAAAGATAATAAAACGTAATGATAATAATTACAAACGCTTTTCGGAGCATATCGGTCTTTTACCTGTTGTAACAGTCTCACCGAATGACGGCATTTTAATAACCGGTACGGGCGAAGAACGAAGAAAATACATAGATTCGGTTATTTCTCAATACGATAAAGAATATTTATATGAATTAATAAAATACAACAAAATTCTTTCTCAAAGAAATCGCTTGTTAAAAAATTATGTAAGTTCTCATTATTTTGATGCAGATACCATAGATATTTATAATGAACAACTATCGGAATCCGGCACTAAAATTCATCAAAAAAGGAAAACATTTATTACGGAATTAATTCCTATTTTCACGGAATATTATGAAACTGTTTCAAATAAAAATGAAAATGTCAGTTTAGAATACATTTCTCATTTAAACGAATCCGATTTTTTGCATTTATTGCATCACAATATTGATAAAGATAAAATCTTAGGATATACGGGTAAAGGTATTCACAGAGATGATATTACCCTAAATATTAACGGTTTACAGTTAAAAAAAGCCGGTTCGCAAGGACAGCAAAAAACATTTTTAATTGCTCTGAAATTTGCTCAATTTCAATTTATTAAAAATATCAGTAAAATTAACCCCTTACTTCTTCTTGATGATATTTTTGACAAATTTGATGCTGAACGTGTTACTCAAATTATTAAATTAACAAATAATAATTTCGGTCAAATTTTTATTACGGATACCAACCCTGAACGTGTAAAAAAAGTGATTGATTCAGAAAAAGGAAACTTTAAATTGTTTCACACTGAGAAAGGTAAATTTACCGAAAAATAATCTGCTTTGCTTATTGTTAGTTATCTTCTTCACCCGTATCATCGGAATTATCTTCAAAATCATCAATTGCGGGATGTTCTCCGGTAAATTCATAAATAAACAAATTTTTTGTTTCTTCATTAGTCAGCATGTAATTATAAATTCCTCTGTCCGTTTTAAATCGTTTTTCTTTCGTTTTTAAATCGGCAATAGTTTGGTTATATTCATGAACACTTGAAATTGTTCGCATGATACTTCCGGAAAATGTAAAAAAGAACCATTCATTTTCACCGGTTTCAAAATAAATATATATTCGGTCTCCCGTTCTGCGTTTTTTTATTTGAATATGTCCGTTTACATATTTATTAATCATTCGATTTCCAATGTTTAAAATACCGATTTTCCCTTCGGATTTATAGGATTTAGAAATAGGATCCCATTTAAAATCCAGACCTGAAAAAACTATTGTTTTATTTAATTTTTCAGGAAATTTCTTCGCCTGACCACTGTTTACTGACATTTCTTCCAGTAATTTATCAGTTGTTTCAACACCTAAATATTCATAAATCGGTTTTTTATAAGAATTTTCACGAACTTTCATTGAATTAAGAGAAATATTTGTGATTAATCGGTCTTTTATAATATTAATTGCTTTTTGAGAAATATAAAAATCCAAATAAGTTAAGGTTTGCATCGTAACATCTCCTGAATTTGTATCATACCTGATACTGCCTGCTCCTCCTAAATCATTAATCTTAACAGATTTACTGTATTTTATCAGGCCTTCACCGTTTACAATGCAATAATTTCGGTTCAAATCCATATAATTACCCGGTAAAGTTCTGTCATTAAACTTTTCAAGTGTTGTTATTTCGTAGCGATTATTTTTTTGACTGTATGTAACGTAAAATGAACTGTCTCTTACAGATAAAATTGATTCGGATGTTCCGTAAGGATCTGAAGATAAAAATACCGGAAACGTATAAATTGAATCTTTTGCAGACATAATATCTGCAAAAATTCTGGCTTTACTTGCTTCTAAATCAGAATGTAGGAAAGGTTCAAGAGGTAAATAAATACTATCCGGATCTATATCGGATTTAAAATAAAACCATTTGGGTTTAGAAATTTTACAAGAATGAATGATTTTTGCAAAACCTTCAAAACGCAGTCGATCTTTTGAAGCGTTAAAATAAACATCTCCGTAATAATCAAACCATGGATTTAATGTAAATTTTTCATATTGTTCTACGAATCCGTGAGCTACGGAAGCACCTTTCTGTTGATCGTAAGTGATGTTATCAAAATTAATATTCTCAATATTTTTATTCAAATCTTCATATTCATAAATTCCGGATGATGCTACATATTTTTTACTGCTGCTTATTTTTATATCAACTTCAGAAATATTATGGATACCTCTGGCTCTTACCATTGTTTTAAGCAATTTTTCCATTTCTCCGTTTTTATCAATAACAACATCACTGCTTGGTGTTACCACAACATCAGCAACAATTATTCGTTGTACATCTTTTACGACAATCTTTTTATTACCCGTATAATAATTGGCTCGACTACCGAAAAACATCAGTGAATCTCTGTCAGGATTTGTACTTATAAACTTCATATCACCATAAGTGGGACTAAAAATTGATTTACTGAATCGACAAACATCAATCAAATATGCACTGTCCAGCAATAGCTTTTCTTTAGAAAATTTCGGATTTGTAAACTTATTCATATTATAACCGATATTAATTTTACCGTTTCCCGTATGCCAAACCAAATGTCTCGGATAGCTGACATATTCATCATTTACAAACGTGACTGATGATTTCTCACCTTCATCTTCTGCAAAAACAGCTTTCCCTGATTTAATATCAACAAAAGATTTCATATTCTTTATTATCACATCTTTCTCCTCCGAATCTTTTTCTTTTATTGTTATATCCGCTTTATCCGAAAATAATGATTCTTTATTAAATGCAAAATCATCAGCTGTAATTGTGCCTTCATCAAGCGTAAATTTACCTTTTCCCGTTAATGATTGAGGGCGATAATTAAATTCACCTTCAAAGGTGCTTTTTCCTTCATACATTTTAACAGGATTCCCTTTTGTTGTTCGGTATCTCACAACATCATTTACGGCATCCCATCTGGTTGAAACCATTTCACCTTTAACTTCAGGAAATTCAGCATAGGTTTCTTCATTAATATACTTACTGATTTCAATTTTATCAGCCATTGCTGTTAAAGAATCCGGATATAAATTAAAATCTTTGGTTGTTATCGTTGTATTATTCCATTTTGCTTCTCCGTTTGCTACCAGTCCTTCATTACTCAATTTAATAAATGAATGCATCGTGCTGTTTTTCGCCGATAATGAAACTTTTCCGCCAAATAAATCCATTCCTTCATCCGGTGTTTGATAAATCAAGCCTAAAGAATAATCATTTTGAACTTCAAGTGTATCTTCAAAATCGGGAACGATACCGCCGGCATATAATTTTCCGGGTATTTTTAAATTATATTTTGTGAGATACATTAAACTGTCATGTTTAAAAGGATAATTTTTAAAATAAAATGTTTCACGCGGATAGGCACTTCCGTTTTTTGTGTTTTTATCATAATAAACATAAGACGTGTCTTTACAAATAAATACAGGAAATTTTGCAATGTTTTTAGCTCCGGATTTATTTAATTGAACATCAATTCTAATCAATCCGCTGACATTTTCAATCGTTGATGTAAGAAATTTGGGTCGATCTTTTTGGGAAGTTTCGGAAAAATCTTTATCCCAAACACGATAAACTAAAGAATCTCCTTTATTGATATTAATATCATATTTTTCGTAATTAAAATAAAAATCTTTTCCGTAATAGTCTGCCATTCCGACTCTTAATCGTCCGGCAAAATACATATCTCTGTTTGCTCCCAACATAAATGTCTTTTTTTCAGGAACAAAACCAACCTTTTTTCGTTTATTTAAAACAACCCGGTCGACACCGAAAATCATTAATCGATTTGTTTTTGTATTATAAACAGCATTTATTAAAGGATATAATTCGGCATTTTGAGATCTTTGAGCTCCCTTTGATACAATATTAATAACATCGTAATCTTTCTTATCAAAAAAGAATTTAATGTAATCGTATAATTTTTGTTTTACCGTAACATATTTTGTATTCGGATTATAATCCAAAAACCCCTCATACCAAAGTCCCATCAAACGATGAACAACACCGGCTTCACTTTTCTTTACAAACTTTGCATATTCCTGTACATAAAAACTTCGAGAATCAATTTTTCGTGTAAATTTTTTAATATCAAAAAGAGGATTACTAAATTCATACATTCGGTGTTTTGTAAAATCTTCTTTAGTAAAATAATCAACGGATTTTATGTTAGCAACATTTCCTAATTTAGAATAAAACCGAATTAAAGTATCTTTAATATTCCAAGTAATATTATCAGTTGTAATATATACTTTTTGGTATGAATCATAATACGGAAGATTCCCTGTTCCCTTACGATTTCTGGTAAATGAAAATTCATTATTTTTTATTCGAATTCTTACATTCGGGTGGGTAATTGAATCTGATTTACCGAGAAACAATGTTATACCTGCCTGATTTGAAGCCAATAAACTGTCTAATGAAGAAAACTCATTTGATTTTGCTTTAAAATATTCTCTTCCGTTTTTAATATACTCAGCTTGGGCTTGAATACTGTCTGAACCGACATATTTTAAAATCGGACCTTTCATTTCTATACCGCTTTTAAAAGTGATATAATCCTGCTTACTTTTAACTTCAAAATTATAATCATACGACCTGAAATAAGGATAAAAACCTTGCTTTTTCGCACGTTTTGAAGCTTTATCATGAAAACTTCCGAATATCGGATAATTCAGTATCTCATTATTAACAAAACTAACAGAATCAGCTTTATACTCATTCTTTTTTAAATCAATTCGATACGTATTCAAATTTGCTTTTATTTTATCAGGAGAATAATCGAAATATGCCCAATCTGCATATCCGTTTTTACCGTTCCACCGGGATTGTAATATGATAAATGAACCGTTTGTCTTATATATTTTTAAAGTGTCACCATCTGTACTGATTGATTCAAGATTTGTATTATTCAATTGAACAGAAAACACCGATTTTCGAGAATCAAAATTGAATTTATAAGTTCCGTTACGATATTTCCAAACAGAAGCTTTAATATTCATTAAATAATTTTCCGTAATAAAATTATAAATCCCGTCCGTATATAGTTTTATTTGGGAAGATGTAACACTCGGAGTATGCATTAATTTATTATAATATTGTAACCATATTTGAAAATCTCCCGAACGTTCATTTCTTAGTTTTACGACTGTCTGAATAAAGTACCAAAAAGTCAAATTTTTATCAAAATGTTTATCTGACTGATAATTAACAGCATCTGTAATAATATTTCGTTCACTTTTTTCAAATTTGGCAATCCACATTTCTTCTAATTCCGAAATAACAGAATCTTTTTTTTGCAGAACGGTATCTTTTAATATATTTTCAGAAGTAATATTATAATATTTTCTTAATTCGGAAGGAATACTGTCAACAGTAAAAACATTAACTGATTGGGAAAACCCTAAATAAGAAAATGAGAAGATGAAAAACAATAAAAAGAAGATTCTTGGTTTCATTATTGAAAATTTTATAATTTAAACAAATAAAATTGTTAATTTTTCATTTGTTTTGTTTCAAACAAAATTAATGAAAAATATAAATTGTAAATATAAAAATAATAAATTAACGATGAATTATTCAATTTTTAATAAAAAAATATGAAATTTGCACACTATGAGTAAGTCAAAAAAAATATTTAAAACACTTTTTATGATTTTTTTTATTGCTCTGCTTACTTATGCAATAATGGCTGTTATTACGCATTTTTCATTGAATTATCAACTTCCGAATTATAAATTTACACAAAGTTTGATTTCAATTTTTGATTTTTCAACCGATATTTTCAAGTTTTTTATCGGGTTTATTTTAATTAATATTATTTGGATAACACTTGCAATTTTGATTTTTAATATTAAAAAACTCATACATCGCTAAAATGAAACATCATAAACTCATTATTTTTTTGTCAATTATATTTTTTGTAAATTTTTTATCTGCACAAGAACTTAAACCCTACGAATTCCCTCGCGGAAATATGCGATTAATGTTTTATAATACCGAAAACTTATTTGATACTTTTGATGATACTTTAAAAATTGATGAATCATTTTTGCCGACCGGGGATCATTATTGGACACCAAGTAAATATTACAAAAAAATTAATAATATTTCAAAAGTAATCACTGCAATAGGACAATGGCAAGAACCTGAAATTATAGGATTATGCGAAATTGAAAACCGAAAAGTTCTTGAAGATTTAACAAAAAAAACAGCCCTAAAAAAAATCAAATATCGTATCATTCATAAAGAATCACCTGACAGACGCGGAATTGACGTCGGACTTTTATATCGTCCCGATAAATTTTTCCCGATTTTTTACGAAGCAATAAGAGTAAAATTTCCTTTTGATGCCAATAAACCGACAAGAGATATTCTTTATGTGAAAGGCACAAATATTTACAAAGATACTTTGCATTTTTTTATTAATCACTGGCCTTCACGCTGGGGCGGACAAACTGAAACTGACAGAAAAAGGAAATTTGCAGCTTCCGTTCTGCGAGCACAAGTTGATTCCCTGTTTGCAACAGAAAAAAATCCGAATATTATCATTATGGGTGATTTAAATGATTATCCGACCAATAACAGTCTTCTTAAAGTTCTTAAAACGAAAACAACTTTTGATAATATTGAACCGGAAGAGCTTTATAATTTAGCTTGGTATCTTCAGGAAGTTAAGGGAAAAGGTTCCCACAAACACGAAGGTGAATGGGGTGTTTTAGACCAAATAATTGTTTCCGGAAATTTATTGAACCCTAAAAATAAGATACATACCTCACCGGACAATACACATGTTTTTGAAGCACCGTTTTTGCTGGAACCGGATAATAATTATACCGGAC
>JAOZQB010000328.1 GCA_029932445.1 Bacteroidales bacterium
TATTTAAAGAGTTTATTAAGTTGAAAGTACTTAGTATAAAGTAAAAAGTACTTTTTAAATTGAATTTATAAAGTTACTAAAAAATTAGTTTATGTGTCGGGTAGGGGTAAATTATGTTTCATTTTTTTGCTTTTTTTGATGATGTTCAAAAATCCTGCGGATGTTTTGAAATCGGTTTTTATGGTTTATTACTTTACCGGATAAAATCTAACCGGGGGTATGCGTTATTTATATTAATTCTAAATAATATTAATTTGCATATTTCTTGATATATTAATTATAATTGTCTGTTTTAACGATTGTTAAAAACTATTTTCTCAGAAATATTAACTTTTTATTTTTCCGAACTAAGATCTGAATTTTCATTTTCATATATATATTTTCAGTAAAATTTATTATGATAAAAGATGATTCTTTAAATTAAATCTCTTTCTTACTTTTTTTATACTTTTGCAGTTTATTTTGAAACACTAATGAACGATAACAAACAAAAACGAAAACTGCGATTGTCCATTCTTGATGATCATTCGTTGGAAGAAGTAAGAGCATTGCGTCTGTCAAGACCATTGATTTTTTCAATTGTAGGCGGCAGTATTTTAATAATCGGTCTGCTGATTTTTCTTTTATTGGCATATACGCCTTTAAACAGTCTTATTCCGCAAAGAACGTCTTCAGCTTTAAAAAACAAAGTCATAAAAAATTCTTTATTGATAGATTCTTTAGAAACGGAAATTTTACAATACGACAGTTATCTTAATAATGTAAAGAATATATTACAAGGTAATCCGCCTTCAGACACCTTTGAAGTCAATAAAATTTATCAAGATACGGTTACTAATATCAGTAAGTCCGAATTTAACAGTTCAAAACTGGATTCGCTTATTCGAGCACAATTGGAAGAAGCCGAAACAGGTGCCATTAATCCTCAAAGCAAACAAATTA
Organism: Bacteroidales bacterium; assembly: GCA_029932445.1. Taxonomy (GTDB): domain Bacteria; phylum Bacteroidota; class Bacteroidia; order Bacteroidales; family JAADGE01; genus JAADGE01. The sequence goes on from JAOZQB010000328.1 coordinate 943, forward strand.
AAGAAAGCATAAAAAATATTCATTTTACAATGCCTTTAAGAGGAATTGTTTCCAATGAATTTAATCCCAAAAAATCACATTACGGAATTGATATTGTCCCCGGAAATGATGAAACTATTTCGGCAACTTTATCCGGAACTGTTATTTTGGCAACTTGGAGTGTTGAAACGGGTTACATTATCGGCATTCAACATAATTTTAATTTTGTCTCATTCTATAAACATAATTCCGTATTACTGAAGAAAGTCGGTGATCGTGTTAAATCCGGAGAATCAATTGCGATTGTCGGCAATTCCGGAGAAAATACGACAGGTCCGCATCTTCATTTTGAACTTTGGCATAACGGAACGCCTGTTAATCCGAGAGATTACATCAGCTTTTAACTATGAAAAATATTGCAATTCTCGGATCAACCGGTTCAATCGGTACGCAAGCACTTGAGGTTATTGAAAATAATCCCGAACATTTCAATGCTGAAATCCTGACGGCAGGAAATAATGCAGAACTACTTATTAAACAGGCAATTAAATTTCAGCCGGATACGGTAGTTATTGCAAATGAAGATAAGTATAAAGAGGTTTCGGATGCTTTATCGGCTTATCCTATTAAAGTTTTTGCGGGCAATAAATCCGTTGAGCAAGTTACCGAATCATCATCAATTGATTTGGTATTAACGGCAATGGTAGGTTTTTCCGGACTTTTACCGACGATTAATGCCATAAAAGCAAAAAAAGATATTGCACTGGCAAACAAAGAAACCTTGGTTGTTGCAGGCGAATTAATTTCCAAACTCCTGAAAGAAAATCAAGTAAATATTTTCCCCGTTGATTCGGAGCATTCGGCAATTTTTCAAAGTTTAACGGGAGAATTCCAAAATGAAATCGAAAAAATTTATTTAACGGCATCCGGCGGACCGTTCAGAAAATATTCCCTCGAAGAACTTAAAAAAGTTACCAAAACGCAAGCTTTAAAGCACCCGAATTGGGATATGGGAGCAAAAATCACGATTGATTCTGCAACTATGATGAATAAAGGATTTGAAGCCATTGAAGCCAAATGGTTATTTGATTTAAAACCCGAACAAATTGACATCATCGTACATCCTCAATCAATTATACATTCTCTTGTTCAGTTTACCGACGGCTCCGTAAAAGCACAAATGGGTTTGCCGGATATGAAATTGCCGATTCAATATGCTTTTACGTATCCGCACAGAATAAAAACTGATTTTCCTCGTTTCAACTTCTCGGATTATCCGGAATTAACATTTGAAAAACCGGATACGGAAAAATTTAAAACAATCGAAATTGCATACGAAGCCATGAACAGAGGCGGGAATATACCGTGTGCCGTTAATGCCGCAAATGAAATTGTCGTCGATGCATTTTTGAAAGATCAAATAAAATTCACGAAAATCTTTGAAATTATTGAAAAAACCGTTAATAAAATTAATTTTGCAAACCGTTCGGATGTTGATACGTATTTGAATACGGATAAAGAAGCAAGAATTATTGCAAAAGAATTAATAAAATAAAAATTTAAAAACCGAGATATCTGAAATAAATTCCGAATAACTTTTCAGAAAATTTTTCAGATTTCCTCATAAAAAAAATATTTCAAAAATATAAAAATTAAAAAATGT
>JAOZQB010000106.1 GCA_029932445.1 Bacteroidales bacterium
ATAGTAACTTTCCCTCTGACTGTTCTCCAAGCTTTTAAGTGCCCGTTAAGAATTTTCACATCTTTACATCCCAAATATTTTAAAATCCAATATAACCTGCCGGATGATTTTCCGCTTCCGGTACCGTAAATAACAATTTTGTTTGTATTATAAATTCCTATGCTACCCAAAATTGCAGCAATTTCATTTGAACTTTTTAATACGTATTTAACGGCACCCGGTTTATATAATTTTTTTACATCAATGTTTACGGCTCCTTCAATATGAACCTTCGCGTAATCTGAAGCTTTTCGAACAGAAACAATTTTGACATTTTTGTCTTTCATTATTCCTGTCAAAGCTTTTGCACTTATTAAATCTTGTGCTTCTGTTCCTTGAAAAATAAGTAAAAACAGAACAAGAACTGATATTATCTTTTTCATATTTTTAAATTTAATAATTTATAAATTAAAAAAAGAGCTTGAAACTATACAAGCTCTTTCAATACTAAAATTTTACTTGTATTTGTACCATTAACAAATCATTATCTACGGGAGTTGCTTCGTTAATTTTAATATAGTTTATTTGAAGTCTTGTCCAATCATTAAAGAAATAATTTATACCGAATGTAAGATTATTCTTCCAATCGTTACTGATATCCAAATCAGGATCAAATGCATCATATTTTATAACAGGTTCTATATCCCATTTCGTACGATATGAAGCCATTACCCAATACCCGTTCTTATAGTATGTTCCCTCAGTTTTGGTATCAAATCCGACAATACCCCCGCATCCGCCGTAAATAGGTATCCTGGTTGTACTATACAATTTATCTTGTCCGTGAAGATATTCGCCTTGAATTACAAAACCTTTATAATCAAATTTCAATTCTCCGCCAAACCTCATAATATCATTTTGTTTTTGAGAAAGATCTGTAGGATTTCGATTTCCGTATCTGTAACTGCCTCCGATTTCCAAAAATTCTATAGGATGAATTATTAATCTTCCGACAATATCTTTTCCTTTATTATCATCTGCATCAAATTTCCCGACACCGTTCATAACGGCAACAGAATATTTTACCAAAGTAGTGTCATTACCTCCTAATAACATCAAACCCATATCTCTTTGCGGACCGGCTAATTGCCCGACAACATCAGATCTGTTGATGGTAGAAAGCCCCGAACAAGAAGTGTTTTGTTCCAAACTAATCGGAGATTTAAATAAACCGAATGAAAATTTAGCCCAAGTTCCTAAACGAGAATATGTTACAAATGCATCTAATATTTGCACCGCTTGTCCTGTCGTATTTTTAAAAGGACTGATTTCCGTAAAGAAATAATAACTGAAATCATAAGGAATACTTCCTACAACACCTAAACGTGTTCTGTTAAAATTAAAAGTGTTTTCATTTAAACTGTTTCCGTTTGCATCATTTCCGTTCATCGAAAACACATATTGCGGTTGAATAAAACCTTTAAGTTGAACACCTTCTTCACCGCCGCCATCCTCACATCCTTGCGCAAACAAGGATGTGGAATTAAAAGCGAATATAAATACGAAACTTAAAATTACAATTATTTGCTTTTTCATCTTATATCACTTTAAATTAAATTATTTACCTGTTACATAATCAAAATCTCCGGATGCAATCCATTTATGAGCTTGCAATTGGGAATGAATCATCCCGTTTGCTCCAAATTTTAAGCTTTTTACATTCGGATATCCTAAAATTGTTAAATAGGCTGTTATTGCGGAAGATGTTTGACTTGTCCAGCAATAAGTCACAATTGTAGCATCTTTATCTAAATATTTAAAACCGTCATTTGCAAGTGATAAATCTTCTTTAATTCGGTATGCTGTTTTAATATGTCCGTAAGTATCAATATCTGCAGCTGTCCAATAATTATTAATAAAATAATCAGACGGTGTAGTTAATACTAAATCATTTGAAATACCCTGAAAATCACCGGCTAACATAACATCAACACGTTCTTTTAATATTTTATCACCGGTAGTTTCAGTACTTGTAATTTCAGGGACTGTAAATGTGACTGGTGATTGTGTTGTATTCGTAGTTGACCAATTTGTATGTCCTACTGCAACATCGCCGATATTTGCAGTCCACGAATCAAAATCAGCATTCCAAGAACTCATCCCGAATAATAAAATTTTACAATCTGTATATCCGCTCAATCTTAAAGCAACATGTGCATGAGCTGCTTTTTGTCCTGTGTAACAAACCATTACAATCGGTTTTCCGTTTGCGTTTCCTGCCTCTGTCAGAACATTTGCCAATGTTGTATTGTGTGCTCCGTTAATATGACCGGTTGCAAAATCTGTAGCAGAACGCAAATCAATTACATAATAATCTGTTAAAGAAGCGTTTAAATCTGTTGCGGAGATTGTCCAACTTGTAAGTACATCGGGCAAATCCATACTGTTTGCGACCATATAATCAGTCATTACTTTATAATGATCAATTACGGGTTCCGGAGTATCTTTTTTACAACTTGATGCAAAAATCAATAATGATGCAATTAAATACATCGATAATCTGAAAAATTTGTTTTTTGAATTCATAACTTAAATTTTTATGTTTATAAAATAAAATGAGATTTTATATATTAATTATGATTTATTAATCACCGCAAGCACCGCTTTCTTTTTTTACCGGTTCTGCTTTATGATTCGGGTCATAAGCTGAATAGCCCCCGGTAAGGTTTTTTACATTTTTAAAACTGAGATTAATAAGAGATTGAACAGCCAATGCCGCTCGTTCTCCTTTTTGACTGTATATTATAATTTCATCATCCTTTTCAGGTGCATACATAAATTGTTCTTCCCAAAAAAGACTGTCTGAAATCAAAAATTCTAAATTACCTCGAGGCAACAACATTGAACCTTCAATATTCCCTGATTCATATTCAACAGCTTGTCGAACATCAATTAATAAAAATTCTTGGTTACTGTCAATTTTTGTTTTTAGTTCATTCACCGATATTTGAGGGATATAATTATTTACATCCTCTGACAGTTCACTTCCGTTTTCATATATTCCGTTGCAACTAAAAAATAATACAACTGAAAAAAGAATAATCGGAATTAATTTATTTCTGTTTTTCATCATTTGAAATTTAAAGATTTTACTAAAACTGACTGAACTTACCGGTTTTCTCATTCCATACGGCAAACCAATACCAAATTCCCAGTATTACTAACACCAGACCAACGGATCCTGCATATCCCAAATAATCAGGAAGGTAATTCTTATATTGCATATTAAACGGCAAAATATCCGTTAACCAAGGAGTAATAAATTTGCTTGAAATTGGTGCGATTAGTAAAAATCCGAGAGCCGAGAACCATAATTTTACTTGTCCTTCACCCATTCGCCATAAAGTTCCGACTGCACAACCGCCGGCAATAGTCATCCCGATACCGAAAACAAATCCGCCGAGTAATCCTCTCAGCCAAAAATTTGAATGAACAAAGCTCATTTCACGTGCTCTTAATGCAGTTTCTCCTGCACCTATATTCATTGTTTTAATCACAACAAATCCAAAAAGCACAACCAGTAAACCGGCAATAATTCCTTTTGCTCCGGTTGAATCTCCCGACATAAAAGGTTCTCTAAAAGCTCTGACAATGCAAAATATTGATCGTTGTGAAATAAGTCCTAATAATCCGCCGATAATAATAAACCATCCGAGCACATATTCATCTGCTTGAAAATAAGTATAAGCAATAAAAAAAAGCAAAATTGATACGATTAGACCCATCCATTTTTGCCAAGCTCCTCTATCCTGTGAAACAGCCAGATATGTAAATCCTTTACCGGTACTTATTTTAGGGAACTTTTCCATTTCCCAAAAAAGATATTTTACGGCAACAACAGTACCCAGAAATAATCCGAATGTGAGAAAAATTGCACCTCCGGATAAAGCAGGAACGCCACTGAAAAAACCGCCTATTGAACATCCGATACCCACGGTAGCTCCTATTCCCATAAGTGATCCGCCTATAAATCCTTTAATTAATTCACCAAACGGAGGGATTCGAACAGCAAAACTTTTAGAAAGTAATGCTCCGATAAAAGACCCCAGTACAATCATAATACTTAATAAAGCCCATTTATTCCCGAGCAAGGAAGGCGTTTCATCAAAACCTAAAATATTTACAACTTTGTAAAGATTTTTTCCCCATGAACTATAACCGGCACTACCGCTCCAGGGACTTACAATACCAAACATTAACACATTAAGTATACCGGCTAAAACAGCCCCTGTCCAAACAGGCCAATGTTTCGTAAAAAATATATTATACAAATCTTTAAAAACACTTTTTTTTTCTGATCCTTTCATAGTTTATTGTTTTTGAATTAAAAATCTGAATACTCCCGGCTCGGGTTCAGTTTCTTCCAATAAAGTATTCCCTTTTTTCTCACACCATTGCGGAAGATCCGCTCTGGTTCCGGGATCCGTTCCGAACATCTCCAAAATTTCTCCGGGTTTTAACCCTTTCATTGCTTTTGCCAATTTCATCATAGGCATGGGACAAGAAAGTCCTTTTGTGTCTATTGTTTCTTTTATTTCCATATCATAAAATTTTATTGGTTTAACTGTTGCAAAGGTCAATCAATAAACTAAATAAATCTAATAAACAGCAGATGAGTAACTACAATTAAAATATGATTTACAACATCTGAAAATTGACAGCCGTTCTGCAAATAATTGATTAAAATCAATTATCTTTGTGAGAAAGGACATAAAAAAGACAAATGGAGAATAATCATTCATGCAGTGCAGCTACTGACAACTTATGCTGTTTTGAAGAACTCACTGAAAATGAGATTCAACTTCTTGAACAGAACAAACTTGAAGTTACCTATAAAAAAGGTGAAAATATCTGTAAACAAGGGGCTTTTGCATCTCATATTATTTACCTTTGTCAAGGTCTTGCAAAAGTTTATATTGAAAACGGAACAAATTCTTTGACATTAAAAGTGGTTCCCCGGGGCGGTTTTATCGGCTTAACATCATTATTTTCAGAAAATAACATATTCCAAAACTCAGCCATGGCTTATCAAGATTCTGTCGTAAGAATGTTTGATATGAATTTATTCAGAAAACTTATTAACGAGAATGCAGCATTTGCATCACAAATAATAAATATTCTTTGCGAAAATTCGGTTCAAATATACAATCGTTTTTTCAGTCTTCAACACAAACAATCGTTTGGTCGTATGGCTGATATTCTTCTTTGCCTTTCAGACAGGATTTTCAAAACCTCTGAATTTGATTTAAATATTTCAAGGCAAGAACTTGCTGATTTAACAGGGCTCTCAAAAGAACAAACAATACGAACATTAAAATCGTTTAAGGATGATAATTTTATAGAAATAGAGGGAAAAACTTTAAAAATTACAGATAAAAATTCATTGCTTGATATTAGTAATTACGGTTAAAATCTCATAAAATATATGCACCTCTGCCAATAAGGAGAAATAAAAAAAGAGCTCACAAAATGTAAGCTCTATACTTTTTTACAATCTAAATATCACTTTATTTTATTAACATTTTTTCAATTGCTTTTACGGCTCTGAAACCGTCGGCAATAGCACTGATTGCATCTGCTGTTCGATTGGCGGAATCACCGCCGGCAAATAATCTCGGAAGTGTCGTTTGTTTATCTTCATTAACAACAAAACGTCCGCGTTCAATTTTAATTTGATCTTTCATATCATCAGGAATGAACGAATAATCACCTTCTTGACCGATGGCTCCGATTACGGAAGTGACTTCCATAATATCTTCGCTGCCTTCAATTTGTTTCGGTCGGGGTCGTCCTCCGTCAGGATCAGGAATCATTTCTGAACGAGCAAATTTTAATTTTATAACTTTTCCGTTTTTATCGCCTATAATTTCCAAAGGAATACCTTGAGGCATAATATGAACACCTTCATCTTCTGCACCTTCAATTTCTTCCCAGTCAGCCGGCATATCTTCAACACGTCGTCTGTAAACAATGGTTACGTCAGCACCTTTTCTTCTTGCAACACGAGCTGCATCAATAGCTACATTCCCGCCGCCGATTACGACCACTTTATTTCCTATTTCCATTTCTCCGCCGCCGTTTATAACATCAAGATATGTAACCGCTTGAAGCGATCCTTCTAAATCTTCTCCGGTAATACCGAGTGTCCATGGTTTTTCAAAACCGACACCCATAAATACGGCATCTGAATTATTATATAACTCTTTAAAATCAATATCTTTTCCTACACGTGTGTTAAAATTAATTTTGACACCGATACTTTGCATGTAAGATACTTGTTTTTCCAGACTTTCAGCCGGCAAACGATATTTCGGAATTCCGTAGAATGTCATACCGCCGGCATTTGCTTTGGCTTCATAAATAGTTACATCAAATCCGCGAAGTGCAAGATAGTATCCGGCAGTAAGCCCTGAAGGACCGGCACCGATAATACTGATTTTCTTACCGTTGGCTTCTTTAATTTCGGGATTTACAATTTGTCGTGTAATTTCAGCATTTTCGGCCGTTTCAGTTGCATAACGTTTCAACCAGCGAATGGCAATTGCATCACCTCTGTGGGTCATGGCACAAACATCTTCACATCGACGTGTACAAACTTTACCGCACATTTCGGGTAAAGGATTATTGTCATAAATAATACGAAGTGCATCTTCATCATTTCCTCTTGCAATTGCATTAATATATTCAGGAATGTGCATGTGATCAGGACAAGACTCGGTGCACAATCCGCAACTTATACAACGTGCGGCTTCTTTTCGAGCTTCTTCTTCATTATATCCGAGAACTGCTTCTGCAAACGATTTAATTCTTTCACTTCCGTCAAGTTCACGCATCGGAATACGATTGTAATCAGAAAGTGAAGTTTCTTTGTCACTGTGAAATGAAATAATTTGTTCTCCGTTTTCTTTGTTGTCAACACCCGGGGTCCATAAAAAATCATCTGCATCAGGCGTTACAAAAATATAATCCTTAGTCAAACTTAAAGAACCTGTCGGACATACTTCCACACAAAGTGCACACCAACAACAACGTCCGTTATCAACACGAGGGCGTAAACCGGAATCTCCTTTTTTCCCTTCAACACCTTCTATTTCAATCATATCAATTGCCTCGTTCATACATATTGTAGAACAATTTCCGCAACCGATACAATCATCTAATTTATTAAAATGCAATCCTCTGTATCTGTCGGAAGCGTGTTCCGCTACATCAGGAAACATTATCGTATGTGGTTTCTTACCGAATTGTTTTAATCCGGTAATCGGGGATAATAAACCTTTTAAATCAAAAAATGCCATATTCTACAGCTTAAATGTTATTTATTCAATTAAGAATTTATTTTTATTAACGTTCAATTTCAGGCGGACAAGTTCCGAGACTATTCATAATAAATGAGACATCGGCAACATTTTCTCCTACCAATAAATTTTCCAATAATGTAATTCCGTGAACATAAGCAGGACCTTTTACATGAACACGACGCGGTTTGTTTCCGCCGTCACTGACCATATAATAACCGAATTCACCTCTGGCGGATTCTGTTTTAACAAAAGCATCTCCTGCAGGAATTGTCCATTTATGCGGATTCGGTATTTTATTGTAATATTCTCCTCCGGGCATTTTATCTAATACTTGTCTGACCAAATTAATTGATTGACGAATTTCAAACCTCCTGACTAAAGCACGTGTCCAAACATCGCCGCCTTCCATAGCAGGAACTTCAAAATCCAATTTATCATACACTTCATAAGGATCATCTTTACGGACATCACTTTGTATTCCGCAACCTCTTAACGGAGGACCTACAACGCCCCATTCAATCGCTTTATTTTTATCAATAATACCGACTCCTTTTGCTCTTTTTTGGAAAATTGAATTTTCAAACAACAACTTATCATAATCATCCAATCTTTTTTCCAGATAATCCATAGTACGTAATGCCTTCTCTTTAAAACCTTCAGGTAAATCACGTCTGACACCGCCGGGCCAAATATACATGTGATAAACACGACCGCCGGTTAAATCTTCAAATAAATCCAAAATATAATTTCGATCACCGACACTCCACTGTCCCATAGTTAACAGACCTGCAGAGCCCGATTGACCGCCGTACCAAAGAAGATAAGTTGCAATACGTGCCAGTTCCAAAGTCATGACACGAATATATTTTGCTCTTTCGGGAACTTCTCTTCCTTCAATTTCTTCAACGGCACGTGAATAATTTTCTTCATTCGGATCGGGTTCCGGAACACAAATCCGGCAAACAATCGTAAAACTTTGCAACCAATTACGACGCTCCATCAATTTTTCAAAACCTCTGTGAAGGTATCCTACATGTGTTTCGGCTTTAACTATTGTATCACCTTCCACTTGTAGCTTTACCATCATATTTCCGGTAATCCCCGGGTGCTGCGGTCCGATATATAAAGTTGTTGATTTTTCTCGCATTATGATTATTTCTTTGTTATACTTAACTATATTTTATAATATCAAAACTTAATCTCTTGAGTATTTTTTTGCAAAATCAGGTAATTCTTCATCCGTTCTTTCTTGAACGTATTCTCTGACATCTTTTGCATCTTCTCTGCCCGGTCTGTAAAAATATGTTTTCTCTACAAATTTCGCTGTATCAAAATCTCGTCTCATCGGAGGCATATGTTCCCAATCTTCAAGAATGAACTCTTCTCTGCCGACTAAACCTTCAAATTGAATTCCGAACATTTCTCGTATTTCTCTTTCGTAAGTATTTGCTTGTCGCCAAATAAAATCAATATTCGGAAGTGTTCCGTTATCTCTGGAAACTCTTGTTTTTACAAAGAAATTTATCTTTTCTTCCGGATGCCATAAAATATAGACAACTTCAAATTCTCCGTCTTCTATCCAATCGACACAAGACATATGTGTAAATGCCGTATATCCGCTGTTTTCTTTTGCATAAAGCAAAACCGGAACTATTTCTTTCGGTTCAACTTTCACTTCTACTCTTCTTTCTCTGCGAACACTGCCTCCTTTAAGTATAAATTTCTTTTCTAAAAGATTAAGCAGTTTTTGTTCGTTATGTAAATTATTTTCAGACATAATATTTATATTATGATATATTTTTACCAATTAAAATCAGGCATTACCCAATTTGTAATTATTTTCTTTTGATTTTCTTTATAATAATCAAGATTTTTTTTGTATTTATCCCATCCGTCAGCTTTACCCTCTTGAATTTGTTTTTGCAATTTTACAAATCCGGCAATTACAGCTTCGGGTCTGGGCATACAACCGTTTATATTCACATCTACGGGTATATATTTATCCAATACATTAATCGTATTATAACTGTCCCAATACATTCCTCCGTTTATAGTACACGAACCGAAACCGATAACATATTTAGGATCTTGCATTTGTTCGTACACTTTGATAACTCTTTTTAATGATTTAGTAGCTAAATAACCGGTAATAAGCAAAACATCAGCTTGTCTCGGAGTAGCTGCCCCCCTGATACCAAAACGTTCAGCATCGTAACGAGAAGTCATGGTAGGCGGAATTTCAATAGCTCCGCAACCGGTACCGTATGCTAAGATAAACAAAGAATGTTTTCTTGCATAATTTTGAATGATATCAACTATTTTTTGTGATTCTTTATCGTTATACATTTTTATATAATTTCTTTTTATAATTTAGAATGCGGCATAAAGTAATGCAATAAATCCGAAAAATGCAGGCCAGCCCCAAAAATAACGAACGGATTGCTCTGTTCTGAAACGCGCACTGACAGCCCCCCACAGAACAGGATATAAATACAATGCAAAAGTTTTAAGAACCAAAACAATTAAATTAGAAGCTCCGCCCATAAATAAATCAACGTATAAAGTTAATTTTACAAAAGCAAAAATAGAGCCGCTGGTCATCATTGTTGAAAGATATTTTCCGCCGAATTCCGAAACAGGACCTGATGCTAATTCTTGCGGTGCTCC
>JAOZQB010000329.1 GCA_029932445.1 Bacteroidales bacterium
AGTAATTTTTTATTCCTTTTTACACCGGACTTTTTATTACTTTTGATGTCTTAATTATTCTAAATTACACATAATTGAAAACACCTTTTAATAAAACGTTTACAAAAGAAATTGATAATAAAATTTCAGATGAAGAAATTTTAAAAAATTTTATCATTAATTTAAAAATAAAATCTTTTACTACATTCAATAAAACAGAGAATAAATTATTAGCTTCTAATGATTATACAAAACATTCGTTTTTAGATAATAATCATTGGGAAGATTTAGAAAAAGTAACAGTTAAATTTATTCAAAAAAAAAGAAAAAAAAATGTTATATATGTTCTTGATTTTTCGAACATATATAAAGTATTTAAAAAATACTATATAATTATTATTCCTTCTGTGATAGTTTATCTTTATTTCAGCGGAAAACTAGATCAATTCATTGAAGATTTTGGTTTATTTTTAGGTATTTTACTCCCTGTGTTTTTTGTTATAGTTATGTTATTAGTTATTGAACCATTTTTACTAATCTTAAGGCACCGAAATATATTCCGGAATACAATGAGATATGGTGCAGGAAATATTAAATATTACAATTGGGATAAAATTATGAAAACCAAAACAGATAAAGAATTAAAAGAAATAATCAACGGTAAAAGTAATTATTCAGACAGAGTAATTATTTTCGCAAAAAAAGAATTTAAAAAAAGGCATTCTGAAAATAAAAATATTCATTAACAATTCAAAATTTCAACCTTATACTTTTAACTTTATACTTTTAACTTTATACTTTCAACTTTACAAACTTTATACTTTATACTTTCAACTGACAAAATGAACAAAAAAATTATCATAGCCGTTGACGGACATTCTTCCTGCGGAAAAAGCACTTTGGCAAAAGACATTGCTAAACATCTAAATTACAAATATATAGACACAGGTGCCATGTATCGTGCAGTAACGTATTATGTTATCGAAAACAAACTTTACGAAGGAAAAATAATAAACGAAGAAGCATTAAAAAAAGATTTGGATGCCGGCAAAATAAATATTGATTTCAGATACAATCCGGAACTTAAACAATCGGAAACCTATTTGAACGGAAAACATATTGAACGAGAAATTCGAGGCATTGAAGTTTCAAATTTAGTCAGTCCGGTTGCCGTTATTCCTTTCGTCAGGAAAAAACTTGTCGATCTGCAAAGAGCTATGGGAAAAGAAGGCGGTATTGTTATGGACGGCAGAGACATCGGCACAAATGTTTTTCCGAATGCCGATTTGAAAATTTTCCTGACTGCAGATGCAGAAATTCGTGCTCAAAGAAGATATGATGAATTAAAAGCTAAAGGTGAGGATGTCAGTTTAGAAGCAATCGTTAAAAACATAAAAGAACGCGATTACATCGACTCGCATCGTGAAACAAATCCGTTACGACAAGCAAAAGATGCCGTTTTGCTTGATAATTCACATCTCACAATGCAAGAGCAAGCACAAAAAGCTATTAAGCTTGCAGAAAATATATTAACCCGAAATATGCATTAAAAAATCTATTACGAAGTTTTAATACATAATTCGGGTTTTAAAAGAAAAACAAAAATGAATATAGAAATAGACAGGAATTCCGGGTTTTGTTTCGGAGTTGTAAAAGCCATTGAAATTGCCGAAAAAGAACTTAAAAAAAGCAATTCACTCTATTGCCTCGGCGATATCGTACATAACGATGCCGAAGTTAAACGACTGAAAAAAAAAGGTTTAAAAACCATCAGTCACAATGAATTCAAAACTTTAAAAAACACAAAAGTGTTACTTCGTGCTCACGGCGAACCGCCTGAAACATACGAAATTGCAAAGCAAAACAACATTGAACTCATTGATGCCTCCTGCCCGATTGTTTTAAATCTTCAAAAAAAGATTGATAAAGCATATCATGATTTCAGTTCCGCAGAAGGACAAATTGTTATTTTCGGAAAAGAAGGGCATGCAGAAGTTATAGGTCTGCTGGGACATACCGGAAATCGCGGAATTGTAATTTCTGAAGAAAAAGATTTAGATAAAATTGATTTTTCAAAACCGATAAATATTTTTTCGCAAACTACAAAAAGTCGTAACAGTTATCATAACATCATTGAAAAAATAAAAGAACGCATGCTGAAAGAAGTCGGTAACGATGAAATAAATTTTATCATCAACGACTCAACCTGCAGAGCTGTTTCCAACAGAGATGTATTTCTGAAAGATTTTGCAAAAATACACGATATTATTATTTTCGTAAGCGGCAGAAAAAGTTCCAACGGAAAAGTTCTTTACGAAGTTTGCAAAAATCAAAATGACCGTTCTTATTTTGTTTCCGAAACTGAAGAATTACGTAAAGAATGGTTTAAAGAAAGTGACTCTGTAGGTATTTGCGGAGCAACTTCCACACCGACATGGCTGATGAAAAAAGTTAAAAATGCAATAGAAAATCTTTAAACCCGAAATATGCATTAAAAAATCTATTACTTGTTAAAATACAAAAGGAGAAAATCTTGCTTTCTCCTTTTAACTTTTTTCTTTAAACTGTTTTTTCTATCCCCAACTTTCAATATG
>JAOZQB010000330.1 GCA_029932445.1 Bacteroidales bacterium
AACCCGAAATTTCTAATTTGCTGAACGGAAAAGCAATTACCGTCGTTGCCGGTTATCCGAAAAACAGTATTGAAGAACTAAAAACAAAAGGTATCGAACATTTTATTCACGTGAAATCTAATGTTCTCGAAACCTTACAAATATTCAACGAAAAACTACTTTAAACTTAATACTTTACAAACTTTTAACTTTACAAACTTTCAACTCATAACTAAAAAGATGCGACCCGATTTTAAAAATATAAATTTCAAAACTGCCGACAAAAGCAGTAATACTAAAAAAAATAAAGGCAAAAAATTTATTACACCGGAGCAAATTGAACTTGATGCTTTCTATACCGAAGATGATTTAAAAGGCATGGAACATCTCGAATATGCAGCCGGATTACCTCCTTTTTTGCGCGGACCCTACTCCGCCATGTATGTTATGCGACCTTGGACAATTCGACAATATGCAGGATTTTCAACTGCCGAAGAATCCAATGCTTTTTATCGCAGAAATCTGGCAGCCGGACAAAAAGGCCTTTCCGTAGCATTCGATTTAGCCACACATCGCGGCTACGATTCCGACCACGAACGTGTTGTCGGCGATGTCGGAAAAGCCGGTGTTGCCATTGACAGTATTTTAGATATGAAAATTCTGTTCGACCAAATTCCGCTGAATAAAATGTCGGTTTCCATGACAATGAACGGTGCCGTTCTGCCTGTTTTGGCTTTCTATATCGTAGCCGGTTTAGAACAAGGAGCCAAATTGGAAGAACTTTCCGGAACCATCCAAAACGATATTCTGAAAGAATTTATGGTGCGAAATACGTATATTTATCCGCCCACACCCTCAATGCGAATTATTGCAGATATTTTTGAATATACTTCACAAAAAATGCCGAAGTTCAACTCTATCAGCATTTCCGGTTATCACATGCAAGAAGCAGGTGCAACCGCAGACATTGAACTTGCCTATACTCTGGCAGACGGTTTGGAATATTTGCGAACCGGTGTTAATGCCGGAATGGACATCGACAGTTTTGCACCGAGATTATCTTTTTTCTGGGCAATCGGGATGAACCATTTTACGGAAATAGCAAAAATGCGAGCCGGTCGAATGCTTTGGGCGAAAATCGTCAAACAATTTAATCCGAAAAACCCGAAATCAATGGCTTTAAGAACACACAGTCAAACTTCGGGTTGGAGTTTAACCGAGCAAGATCCGTATAATAATATTGCCAGAACGTGTATTGAAGCAACGGCTGCCGCACTCGGACATACACAATCGCTTCATACCAATGCACTTGATGAAGCCATTGCTTTACCGACTGATTTTTCGGCACGGATTGCCAGAAACACACAAATTTATTTGCAAGAAGAAACCGGTATTACAAAATCACTAGACCCTTGGGCAGGTTCGTATTATGTTGAAAAACTGACACATGAAATTGCTCACAAAGCATGGAAATTAATTGAAGAGGTTGAAGAACTCGGCGGCATGTCAAAAGCTGTTGAAACAGGTATTCCGAAAATGCGAATTGAAGAAGCTGCAGCAAGAAAACAAGCGCGTATTGACAGCGGTAAAGATATTATTGTCGGGGTAAACAAATACAAACTCGAAAAAGAAGCCCCGATTGACATTCTGGAAGTTGATAATACTGCAGTAAGACTTTCGCAAATCGAAAGATTAAAAAAACTGAAAGCCGAACGCAACAACGAAGACGTTCAAAAAGCACTTGATGCCATAACCGAAAGTATGAAAACGGGCAAAGGCAATTTATTGGAACTTTCCGTTGATGCCGCACAAAAAAGAGCTACTTTAGGCGAAATTTCCGATGCAATCGAAAAAGTTACAGGCAGATATAAAGCAGTAATTCGTTCAATATCCGGAGTTTATTCTTCCGAAAGTAAAAATGATATGAGTTTTGAAAAAGCAAAAGAATCGGCAAATAAATTTGCCGAACAAGAAGGTCGCCGACCGCGAATTATGATTGCAAAAATGGGACAAGACGGTCACGATCGCGGGGCAAA
Organism: Bacteroidales bacterium; assembly: GCA_029932445.1. GTDB lineage: Bacteria > Bacteroidota > Bacteroidia > Bacteroidales > JAADGE01 > JAADGE01. The sequence continues at coordinate 2,016 of JAOZQB010000330.1, forward strand.
AGTTGTTTCAACCGGTTATGCCGACATCGGATTTGATGTTGATATCGGTCCCTTATTTCAAACACCGGCTGAGGCAGCTAAGCAGGCTGTAGAAAATGATGTTCACATTCTCGGTATTTCAAGTTTGGCCGGCGGACACAAAACACTTGTACCTCAGGTAATTGCTGAACTAAAAAAGCTGGGACGAGAAGATATTATGGTTATCGTCGGCGGTGTTATTCCGCATCAGGATTATCAATTTTTGTATGATGCGGGTGTTGTGGGTATTTTCGGTCCGGGAACTTCCGTTTCGGAAGCAGCGATACAAATTTTAAAGGTACTTTTGGATTAAGATATTGCAGAGTTGCTCCGGCAGGGCGTCTCAATTTGACACCAACCATGACAGGGTTCGGAACCAAGAAAATCTGCGAGGTCATCACCAAACCCTAACAGTTTTTTCAAAACCTGTCAGGTCGGATAAAAAAACGCTAAGCACCTCGAAGGTGACATTAACCCTGACAGGGTTCGGAACCCTGTCAGGGTTTTAAAAACGGAACGGATAAATC
>JAOZQB010000331.1 GCA_029932445.1 Bacteroidales bacterium
TTCGGATACCTATATTCAGTAGATTTTTTGATGTTTCGGACAACTGCGAAGCAGTTAAACAATAATAACCGCAGATGCAATCTGCGGAATTGATGTGAAGCATCAATACAACACCGGAGGTGTTGAACTTTATACTTATTTCAAAGTCCGTTTATAATTAAAATTAACCGAAGGTTGAATTTGTTGCGATTGTTTGTAACGTTTTATCAATGTGTTAATTCGGTTGCCGGAAGGTTTTTCAAAACTTAAATCAATCAGAAAATTCTTAAATCCTCGTTGCTTAAATTTAGTCACATATTGCAGGAATGAAACCGGAATTTCCGGAACCGTATAAGTGATACCGTCACGAACAATTTTATGATAAGTATTATTCAAATCATCTTTAAATTGTGTCTCTTCTTTAATCTTAATCGGCATACGTGAAATAAACAATCGCGGATAAAAATAAACCGGCATAATCCCGCTTTTATTTTGATAACTGAAAATGTTTTCTTCATCATTTTCAACCGGATAAGAAATCAGTTTGGCACCTTCCGACCGGAAAAAATTAATTGCCGCATCGTTGTAAGCATACATATTTTCATTACCTGCAAAAATTGTATTTTTAGGCAGCAGCAATTTTTGTGAAATATGGCTTAAAAAAAATTTATTCAAGCCTTTTTCAGTAAATTTTTTCGCCAAATTTTTATAATATTCAATTTTTCCTTCCGGAATAAAATGCGGAAATTCAATCCAAATCTTGTGTTTAAATTTCTGAATTAAATTTGCTCCGGCATCTAAATCATCAAGGTCTTTCAGCGTGAATGAAAAAATAATGTTATCGATTTCATCAAAGCGTATTTTTCTCATCCATTGCAAGTTATCAATTCTTACAAATAAGGAATAATTTGTTTTACGGCTTTCTTTTACAAAAGATTTAATAATGTTTTTCTTCTTTCCGTACGGCAAACCGAAACGAATATTATTTTTTGTTTCAGGCAATTTCGATGAAAATTTCTTTTCGATAATTCCGGATAAAAATACACTGCCGTTGAGCGGGAATTTTCCTTCGGTAACAACAGTAACTGTTTTTCCGGTTTGCGTAAATTCCCGGACTTTCAAATTTATTTGTTCATCTTTTTTCGGATGTTTTATACGAATTCTGAAATCGTTATGCAAATCAAAATCGCAATCGAAAATAAATCCGGTTTTTGTCAGCTCTTTAATTTTCCCGAGAAATAAACCGGTATTCGGACTTTCATAAGTAATGGCATCGCTTAAATCATTTCCGAGAAAATAAGACGTTTTTTTTCTGCCGGTTTCGGTTTGCAGAAGTTCTTGTGCATAAGGCAAATTTGCTTTGTCGTTAATTACGGCACGATATGCACGAGCAACTTTATAAACATAATCCGATGATTTCATGCGACCTTCAATTTTTAAGGAATACACGCCCGCCTCAATCAAACTATGAATATTTTCAATTTGTTGATTATCTTTCAGACTGTAAAAATATTTTGCTTCTTTACCCGTATCAAAAGTTCTTCGGCACACTTGCGAACAAATTCCTCGGTTGGCACCGTGACCGCCGAGATACGAACTAAAATTACACATTCCTGAAAATGAGTAACATAAAGCCCCGTGAATAAAAACTTCAGTTTGTATTTTTGATTTCTTATTAACTTCTTCGGCTTCGTGCAAAGTCAGTTCGCGAGCCAAAATAACACGTTCAAAGTCTTTCTCATAAGAATAAATTGCTCCTAAGCTGTTATGATTGGCCATTTGTGTGCTGGCATGCACCGTTAAACCGGGAAAATGTTTTTTAATAATGTGATACACACCCCAATCTTGTATGATAACGGCATCGGGTTTAATGGTTTGAAGATAATCCAAAACATCAATCAATTCCGGAAGTTCAGTATTTTTAATAACGGTATTTAATGTAATGAAAACTTTACAATTATTTTTGTGAGCCAAATCAATCAGCACAGGAATTTGCCGATTGGAAAAATTCAAAGCACGTCCTCTGGCATTAAAATTTTTCAAACCGAGATATACGGCATCTGCACCGCCTTCCAAGGCAGCATAAAAGGTTTCGGTATTTCCGACGGGAAGGAGAAGTTCTGTTTTTTTCATTAAATATTATTTATACTTCAGCCATTTCCACAACTCTTTATAAGAAATCTTTTTGCCGTACATTAAAATTCCGACTTTATAAATTTTTGCAGCCAGCCAAATGGTTGCTGTAAATGTGGCAATAAGAAGTCCGACAGATAAAGCAAGTTCCCAAATTTCATATCTTCCCATGGCAACACGCATCGGCATAATAATGGGTGAAGTAAACGGAATAATCGAAAACCAAAATGCCAATGCACCGTCGGGATTTTTTATAATGCCTTGTGCGGCAACAATTGCCAATATTAACGGAATAGTAACCGGAAGCATAAATTGTTGGTTGTCCGTTTCATTATCAACAGCTGCACCGATAGCTGCAAAAAGAGAAGCATAAAGCAAATATCCGCCTGCAAAGAATATTAAAAAGGTGAAAATCATTGTAGCCCAAT
>JAOZQB010000332.1 GCA_029932445.1 Bacteroidales bacterium
TCTTTTGTTATCCCGTATTATTCATGAAAATTTTAAATTCAATATCTATTTTGCTGTTAAGCAAATATTTTGTCAAAAAGACAATAAGCAAAATTTGGGGATAAAATTTTCATGAATAATGCGGGTTATATACAAAATTTACCAGAAAAAGGATAAAAATAATCCTGAATAATTCTTAAATGTTAAAATTCCTTAAAATAAATTAACATTTTTTAAGACTTATTAAAATAAATTAACTAATTTTGCGTTCAATAAGAAAAAACTCTTCTTTTGGAAGCAATTATTAAACCGAAATACAGAAAAATCTCCGATTTGTTGGTGCATCCTCCGCAAGTAGTTAAAAACGCTTTCGGTAATATCACATGGAAAATTAACACGGCAGAAAAAGTTGTCTATTTAACGTTTGATGACGGACCTATTCCGGAAGTTACCGAAAAAATTTTATTGGCATTGGATTTATTTGATGCGAAAGCCACTTTTTTTTGTGTCGGTGAAAATGTAAAAAAATATCCGCACATCTATAAAAAAATATTAAATGCGGGTCACACAACCGGAAATCATACGTTTTCACATCTTAACGGATTAAAAGTCAGTACTGAAGAATATTTGGAAAATATTAATAAAGCTTCAAAATATATCAACTCAAAATTATTTCGACCGCCTCACGGCAGAATGAAATCATCGCAACAAAGTTTAATTGAACAAGATTATAACATCGTATTGTGGGATGTATTATCTTACGATTTCAATAAAAAACTGAGCAAAGAAAGATGTTTCAATAATGTAAAACATTTTACGCGCCCGGGTTCGGTTATTGTTTTTCATGACAATATAAAAGCAACTAAAAATATGTTTTATGCTTTAACGCAAACTTTATTACTTTATAAAGAAGCCGGCTATAAATTTGAAGCAATAACAGAAACCATAACTGCAAAACCTGCTTCCGAAAAATTAAAAAAATCACGTATTTTTACCGGATTTTTTTAACTGTAAATCCCTTAACTTTTTCAGAAGTTGTTTTTCCTCTTCAGAAATATCTTTCGGTATTTTATATTTTAAATCCAAATACAAATCACCGAATTTCTTGGGTTTATCATAAACCGGCATTCCGTATCCTTTTAATCTTAATTTTTTTTTATAATTGTAATTCTCGGGAATTGTAATTTTAACATCCCCTTTTATCGTTTTTAAGGAAATTTTACCGCCCAGAATTGCCGTATAAATATCAATTTCCGTTTTTTGAATTACATCATTACCTTTTCTTGCAAACTCGTGACTGTTTTTTACGACAATACGAATAAATAAATCACCGTTGTCACCTCCGTATTTGCTTTTCTTCCCTTTTCCGGAAACTTTAATAATCTTTTCCGAACTGATACCCGGTTTAATTTTAATCCGGATTTTTCCCTCTGATGTATTGATAATTCTGACAGATCCTAAATAAGCTTCTTTTAAATCAATTGTAATTTTTCCTCTGATATCCTCACCTTTAAAATAGGATCGTTTTTTACGTTTATTTTTAAAAAATTGCTTAAAAAAGTCCGAAAATTCAGTCTCATATTCTGTTTGAGAATACGTAGTTTTACTTGTATATGAATAAGCTCTGTGCTGTTGTGAAGCTTTTACAAAATCATCAAATTTTTTTCGCTTTAATACATCCGACAAAACATCATAAGCTTCGGAAATCTCTTTAAAATTTTCTTCAGCTGTATTATTTCCTTGATTTTTATCAGGATGCCATTTTTTGGCAAGCTCCCGATATGCTTTTTTAATCTCATCTTCACCGGAAGATGCCGAAACACCCAAAACTTTATAATAATTTTTAAAATTCACCTCAAAATTTAAAACAACAAATATAACAAAAAAGGTCTTCTCGTAAACGAGAAGACCTTTTTAAGATTTTAATTTTTCAAAAAAATTAAATTGCTGCAATATGCTTCGATAATTTAGACTTAATATTAGCAGCTTTATTTTTATGAATAATGTTTCTTTTAGATAATTTATCAAGCAATGAAGAAACTTGAGGAAACATTTCTTCCGCTTCTTTTTTATCAGTCAAAGCACGTAATTTTCTTACGGCATTTCTTGTTGTTGTTGCATAATATTTATTACGCAATCTTCTTTTTTCTGTTTGTCTGATTCTCTTTTTTGACGATTGATGATTTGCCATTTTATTATTTTATATAAAAAATTTGCAGTCCGTAGGGGAATTGAACCCCTGTTACCGGGATGAAAACCCGGCGTCCTAGCCTCTAGACGAACGGACCTTTTTGCTTATTAGCGGATGCAAAAGTAAGATTAATATTTTTATCTGCAAATTTTTGAATATTTTTTTTGTAAAAATCTCCCTTAATTTCTGACACTATTTTTTATGCTGTTTTTTTTGTTTCTATTTTGTTACTTAACAAAGAAAATCACAAGCATAAAATATTAATTTTAAATTAAAAAAGCCGCTTTATCAGCGGCTTCCGTTGTAGCGAGCAAATAAGGCGTGTCCGTCTTTTGACGGAACTTGAACCTGCGTCCGTCAGCTGACGG
>JAOZQB010000107.1 GCA_029932445.1 Bacteroidales bacterium
AGGAAATATAAATTCCGAATGGTTTTTAAGACCGGGCATTCAATTCAAATATTCAAGACGTTCGATAGATTTTGAAAAATTAATTTTCGGAGATCAACTTTTAGGAAATCAACCCGTAAGTGTTGAAGCACGTCCTTTATCGAAAAAAGCCTATATTGATTTTACGGCGTCTCTTTTAGCATATACCGATTTATATTGGGGTGGTTTTGCGGTAGATCATCTTTTGAGACCAAATCAATCTTTGTATGGTTATAATGACAGAATGAGCATGAAATGGTCTTTCTTCGGTGGTGCAAAAATATTACTTCGCGATCAAAAAAGCAGACGTGTTCGCTACGGAAGAGATATGGAAAACGTTACTTTTGCATTTAATTATCAATATTGGGATAATTTTGATCAACTGGATGTCGGTGCATATTGGACACATGACCCGCTTATTCTCGGTGCATGGTTTCGCGGTATTCCGATTATTGACAAAAAAGATAAAACATTTAATAATATCGATGCAATTATTGTATTGGTCGGATTTAAACTTACGCCGGATTTAAAAATCGGTTACAGTTACGATATGACAATAATTCGAAATTTATTCAGTCATACCGGCGGAGCTCATGAAATTTCTTTAGTTTATGAGTTTAATAAAAATTTAGACCGCAGATTTGATAAACACACCATTATTCCGTGTCCGAGTTTTTAATTTGATGTTTTCTTGCTTTATAATCTGCAATTTTTTTTCCTGATAATTGTCCCAGAAAAAATGCTCCTACTAAGAACGGATATGTCCACCATTTAAATCCGAGATGAAATAAAAATCTTAGTCCCACTACAAAAGGAATAGGTACATGAACGGATAAAATCCATTGCCAAGAAAACTTTTTTGTTTTTGCACGCCACATTCCGAAAGGAATATTTAATACAAAAACTAATATACTTACAATAAATAAATTCATTCTTTTAAATCATTATTGATTTATTATTTAAAAACATGCGAAAATACAATATATATATATTTATTATATTCCTGTATATAAGTCCGTTAACAAGGACTGAAGTCCTTGTTTTTGTCGGGTTTATATTAACCCCCGACTTAAGTCGGGGGCTTAAACTAACCACCGACATTAGGGTTTTAACCCGTTGATAAAATTTTAATCGGACAACAATAATTCTAAATAAGAATTCAAAAATAAAAAAATGTGACCGTTTAAGTCACATTTTCTGTGTAATTATTCAATTCAATTTATTTAATTGCAATCTGCTTCGGTTTATTTATGATTTCCTCTTTTTTTCCGACTGTAATTATTAATACCCCATTTTCTGATTTTGCTTCAATTTTTTCTTTATCTGCAATCTCGGGTAAAGTAAAGGATCTTGAGAAATTAAAATAATTAAATTCTCTTTTTGTGTATTGCCCTTTATCACTAACATCTGCCTCTTTAACATCAGCAGAAATTACCAATACATCGTTTTCTAAATTAATTTTAATGTCTTCTTTTTTCAAACCGGGTGCAGCAAATTCGATTTTATATGCTGTTTCACTTTCAAAAACATTTACCGGCGGAACCGTCAAAACACGAGATTTTGCTAAAGGATTAATTTCTCCCGTAAAAAAATCGTCTAACCAATCAGGGAAAAACGGCGAACTTGGATTTCTTCTTATTACTGTCATGATTTCTATAATTTTAAGTTAATAATTCATTTAATTAATTTCACTTAAAACATATCAATTTATATACCGACACTAAAAAACACTATTTTTAGTTAATACTCATGCCAATTAGTCTGTTTGTATGTGAAAACATATGTCAACATGGCATATATTGCATTATTTTCTTAAATAAATAATACTCGAACGGACAATAATTATCAATTCCAAAGGCAGAACTGCATTATCAAACAGATTAATAAAAAATAAATCAGAAATCATTGTAAACAATATCAAAATTGAATACAATAAAAAGAAAAATTTAAGATATTTCTTACTGTTACGTTTTAATAAAAAAGCAGCAATAAAATAGAAGGGTGAAGCCCAAATGATATTTTGGTTACTCACAACTGAAGAATGATCGGTAAAAAACCACAGAAACAAAATATTAAGACCTATAAACCCGAATATAAAAAATAAAGTTTTATCTAAAATCAAAAATTGTTTTTCATATTTAATTTCAAAAATTGTAAGAGCTAAAATAAATATTAAGAAGATCCAAAAAACTCGATGAGGAGTAAATGTTAAAGAATCACGTGTCATTTCTTCGGCAGGCAGATAAAGCAAATTTTCTTGTTTAACAAATTGTTTTGTTCCTGCAGCTGTTTTTATTTGAGATTTATCGAAAATTACTTTTAAATAATCAGGTAAAAATGATGCATCTTTCACGGAAACTATTTCATCAACCGGACGACCAAGCGCTAAATTTATACCGAAGCGTTCCCAATCCTTTTCGTTTAAATACGGCATTAACATTTCACGGTATGACTGCTGTTTTCCTGAAAGTTTTTCGGGTAAAATTAAACTGTCTTTTAATGCATCACTAATAATTTTCAATACTCTTGTTGAACAATTATCTTTTAAGAAATCATATCGATAATACATATTCTCAGGCAAAGCATTTATTTTTAAAGCATGAAAAATAGTTATTTTTTGAGGACAGGATAAATTAAGCACTTGCTCTTTTATCGCTCTTTTCTCTTGTATATAAGACATTACAAAATATCGATACGGCGAAACACTCAGCATATAATCTAACTTCCCTCTTGTAAATTTCATATAAAAACCCGGAGTCTCAAAATTAAATGTTCCGTAATTATAAACATTATCAATTCTCAGAACAGGGTCTTTAATGCGAATTGCCGAATGTCCGAAAGTAGAATACAATTCATTTCCGGGGGCACAAGTAATAATGCTGACTTCCGCATAAGAGCTGAGAGCTTGTCCGAAATTGATTTCAGAAATTAAAAGGAATACACAAAAAAATAATAGTTGCTTTATATTTCTCATAATCAAATAATTGCAAATAAAATACCGCCAATTGTCATATATATAAGAAGCCCGAATATATCATTTGATGTTGTAATAAACGGTCCGGTAGCAATAGCCGGGTCAATTTTTAATTTATAAAGTGCCAAAGGAACAAATGTTCCGAAAAGTGAAGCAAATATTATAACACTGAATAAGGCAACGCTAACCGTTAAAGTTAGAGCAAATGAATCGGAAAAGAAAAAATTATATCCGAATAAAATTACGGCACATATAATTCCGTTAATAAAAGCAACCGAAAATTCTTTAAATACTTTTTTAAAAGTACTTTCCATACTTATAGAACCATTTGCTAAACCTTGAACAACAATGGAAGCTGATTGAACTCCGGCATTTCCGCCCATAGCCGCAATTAAAGGAAGGAAAAAGGCCAATGCAGCATGACTTGCCAACTGAATTTCATAACCGGCCAATACTTTTGAACCTATTATTTCACCAATCAATCCGACTAACAACCAAGGTAAACGAGCACGCGTTAATCGCCATATTTTATCTGAATGTTCAACATCTTCAGAAATACCCGACATCATTTGATAATCTTTTTCAGCTTCTTCACGCATAACGTCAACCAAATCATCAAAAGTTATACGCCCGAGAAGCCGCCCTAATTCATCCACTACGGGTAATGCTACAAGGTCATACTTATCGGATAAATTTGCAACATCTTCAGCCTTCATGTCTGCCTTAACGTATATCACATCTTCATTAAAAATATCCTTAATTTCAGAACCTTTTGAAGCCAACAATAATTTTGTTAAAGATACAGTACCTCTCAGAATATAATCATCATCAACCACATACACATAATAAATATCATCAACTTCATTAACTTGTTTTCTTATTTCGGAAATTGCTTTTTCTACATCATTATTAATATGAACCGTAATGATTTCTTTCGCCATCAAACCGCCGGCAGTATCTTCGTCATAGGACATCAGATCTGCAATATCACCGGCTTGTTCTATATCTTTTATTTTTTGAAGAACTTCACCTTGTCTTTCATCCGGCAAATCGGCAATCACATCGGCAGCATCATCGGAATCCATGTGATCGATAAATTTAGAAGCAATAACCTCATCCGGAAGCACTTTCAAAAAACGACTTCGGTCATCATCATCTAATTCCGCAATGACATCGGCTGCCTTTTCTCGATCTTCTATTAATAAAAACAGATATTTCGCCTGATCAAGATTTAAACTGTCATAGATTTCTGCAATATCAACAGCTCTCATTTCAGCCATTACTTCGGTAGCTTTCTTTTCTTCTTTTTTCTCGATAATTTCAATTAAATTATCTAAAAAGTCGCGTGTTAATTCAAAATGCATAGCAAATAATTTTTAGAATTTATAAAGTTAAAAAATTAATGCAGATAACAAGTTTATTCAAACTGTTCATTAAATCTTTTATCGTCTCAACAAAACCATTGTTGCACCGTATCCGTATTCTTTAAACGATGCATCCTGAAATTGATATTGTTTATATTTATGTTGCAATTCATTGCGAATTTTCAGTTTCAAACTTCCCGTTCCTACGCCGTGAATAAAAACAATACGTTTATACCCTTCTTTAATAGCCGATGCCATTTCCTTATGAAAAACATCCAGTTGAAATTGCAGTTTTCCGAAATCTGACATTCCGGTTTCATCATCAATTAATTCATGAATATGTAAGTCGACTTCTTTTATCAGTTTTGGTTCTTTCTTTATAAATTCTTTCGGTTTATTCAGTTTATTATTTTGATCTTCTTTTTGATTTATAATCTTCTTTAAGTCTTTATTTTTAAGATTTTCCGTTACTTGTTGCATTAAATTACTTTCATATACCGGTAAAATCAATGCGAATTCATCAAAAAAATCATTTTCTTTATAAGTACCTTGCTTAAAGAATTTTACAGTTCTGAAATTAATTTCTTTATGAATCGGTTTTAAGATATCAAATTCTTTTTTATCAAAGAAAATCACTTGTAAAATAATTTCGGTATTATCAGGAAGCATATTAATTTCCAAAGAGTGAATTTTTTCTTTTACATTGGGTTCCAATGTTCCCGTTATTCCTTTATATTTTTTTGAACCTTTAAATGCATAATTATAATAAAGAAAATAGTTGCTGTCATTAATTAAATAAACATCTGAATCAGAATCGATTAACTTATTTTGATTTTCAGGAACAAAAGCCAAATAAATATTTACTTCCTCAGTATCAGTATAAATCGGTTCTTCTTCTAAAGGATTTATTTTACTTTGAACTTCCGTTTTTTCAGTTGTTGATTGAAACTTAATATCAGAATAATCAGGCATTAATTCTTCTGTCAATATCGGAATTTCAAAACCGGTATCATTTAATACCTTTACGGTTTGATTATCTATTATATCCGTAACAATACCTCCGCCTACTTCATTCAAAAACTTAACTTTATCACCTACTTTAATCTTCATAATTCAATATATTTTAAAATTTTTGCAAAAATACGTTTTTTAAATTCCAATCCATAATAAAAAATCGTCGACATAAAAATACGTACATTTTTTTTGTTTTTGATAATTTTTAATCGGAAGTTCTATCTTTGTCGAAATTTTAGTGAATGAACATAAAAGAAATACAAATTGAGGATTATTATTACGATTTACCAAATGAAAAAATTGCTAAATATCCGCTTAAAAGAAGAGAAGAATCTAAATTATTAATTTATAAAAGCGAAAATATAAGTCATAAACATTTTTACGACATCCCTGAGATATTATCAAAAAATGATTTAGTTATTTTCAACTCAACAAAAGTTATTCAAGCACGATTGCTGTTTCATAAAAAAACAGGTGCAAAAATTGAGATATTTTGTCTTGAACCCTATGAACCTGCCGATTATGAGCAAATATTCCAAACAAAGAAAAAATGTAAATGGAAATGCAATGTCGGGAATTCAAAAAAATGGAAATCCGGAAAATTAAGCTTTGACTACCTTATTAACGGCAAAGATTTAACGCTTTTTGCAGAACGGATTTCTACTGATAATAATTCTCAAATTATAGAATTCACTTGGGAAAATTCTGATTTTAGTTTTGCAGAGATATTAGAAAACGCGGGAGAAACTCCTATACCGCCCTATCTTAACAGAAATTCAGAAGAAAGTGACAAAACTCGTTACCAAACGGTATATTCAAAACAAAAAGGTTCTGTTGCAGCTCCGACAGCCGGCTTACACTTTACGGAAGATTTAATAAAGGAACTTCAGGATAAAGGGATTAAGACTTCCGAATTAATATTGCATGTCGGTGCAGGAACTTTCAAACCGGTAAAAACTAAAACAATCGATGAACATGAAATGCATACTGAACATTTTATTGTTACCGAAAATTTGATATCTGAATTAATATCGAATCTAAATCATATTGTTTCCGTAGGTACAACAAGTGTAAGAACTTTAGAAAGCTTATATTGGCTCGGAGTTAAATTAGAAAATAATAATAATTTAAACAAGTTTCATATTTATCAATGGGAAGTCTATAAATTACCCGTGAAAATAAGTGTGGAAAAGGCATTGAATAACATCCTGAAGTATCTGAGAAATAATCATAAAAAATATATAGAAGCTACAACTCAAATAATAATTGTTCCCGGTTACCAATTTAAAATTATTAATAAATTAATTACTAATTTTCACCAACCAAAAAGTACATTATTGCTGTTAATAGCAGCTTTCACAGGAAATAATTGGCATAAAATATACAATTATGCATTAAATAATAAATTCCGATTTTTAAGTTACGGCGACAGTTCAATATTAATTCCTTAATTTCTGTTTTTTTATTATTTTTACAAATATCTAAAATTAATTAATTGTATTTTGAATAAACTAATTACAAAATTATTAGGCAGTTCCTCAGAATTTCCGCTTAATCACAGAATCAGTAATGCTGCATTAATATTAGGTGCATTACTGGGTATTCAAGCATCATTGTCTAATTATTTATTGAATCTTCCCTTAATAACTGTTTATACCACTCTGGGAATGACTGTTCTTTTAAGTTTCCTTTATTATTTTTCAAGAATAAAACAAAAATTTAAATTCACGGTTTATACCGCTATTCTTATAAACATGCTCATATACACACCTATTATGTGGATATCAAACGGCGGATCTTCAGGTGGTTTTCAATACTACTTGTTTGTATACGCAACATTTATTATTGCCGTTATAAATAATAAGAAGGTAATCATCGCTTTAATTTCATTAACTGTAATAATTTTTTTATCACTCCTTTTTTATGAATATTCTTATCCGGAAAAAATTCTGGGCTACCCGTCAAGAGAAGATAAATATGGTGATTTATTAGTAGGATTTCTTTTTGTTTTATTTGGTGTTATTTATATGTTTTATTTTTATACAATACAATATAACAAAACCAATTTAGAATTGTCATTAAAAAACAGCGAATTGGAAAAACAAAACATAAAATTATATAAACATCAGAGTAAAATTGAATCACAAAGAAAAATTCTTGAAACTCAAAATTTACATATTAAAGACAGTATCAGTTATGCTCAAAAAATTCAAAAAGCAGTATTCCCTTCAATTGAAATCTTAAAACAAAATACAAAAGATTCATTTTTATTATATCTGCCGAAAGAAAAAATCGGCGGTGACTTTTATTATTACACAAAAATCAAAGATTCTTTTATTGCAGTTATTGCAGACAGTACAGGTCATGGTGTACCGGGCGGATTTATGTCAATGTTGGGAATTACAATTCTGGAAGAAATTATTAAACGAAAAAACATCTTAGATGCTGCTGAAATATTAAACAAATTCCGAGAAGAAATTATCGAATCTTTAGATCAAAAAAATATTCGTTCTATAACCAATGACGGATTCGATACGGCAATTTGTATTTTTAATACTAAAACAAAACAAATGAATTATGCCGGTGCCAATTTGCCTTTAATTTTAATGAGGAACAAAGAAATTATTTCTTACTCTCCCGACAACATGCCCGTAGGTACATATATTACAATGAAACCGTTTAAAAACAATTTTATTGAAATTCAAAAAGATGATTCTGTATACTTATTTACCGATGGGATTACAGACCAATTCGGAGGTTCTAAAAATCAAAAATTTTCTTTTCACAGACTTAAAAAAGTGCTTACTGAAAATGCCGAAGAACCTTTATTTATTCAAAAAGAACAATTAAAAAAAACGTTCAGAAATTGGAAAGGAAATCAAAAAAGAACTGATGATGCACTTATTACAGGTTTTAAACTAATCTGATGAAGTTAATTAAATCAAAATTGACAGATTATCTGCAGTTTAATCATTTTTCGAAATCCTCGGAAATAAAGCATTTTGTTTCAACAAGAATAAAGAAATCCGAAAGTATATCTGATAAGAATCTCAATATCAGCCTTGAATCAGATATGCCTGCTGCCGAGGTATATAAGAATCGTCAATTACTCTCTGAAACCGTTAAAATTCCGTTACAAAGTTTTGTTATGCAAAATCAAATTCACGGTGATACAATTACAATTATTGATGATACTCATAAAGGAAAAGGTATTTTAAATCATCAAACAGCGATACAAAACAGTGATGCAATGATTACTGATAAAAAGAATATTTGTTTATTCTTATTTGCAGCTGATTGTATGCCGATACTATTTTTTGACACAAAAAAACATATTGTCGGAGTTGCACATTCCGGTTGGAAAGGAACAGTTTCTAAAATTGCTCAAAAAACGGTTATCAAAATGAATGAAGTTTTCAATTCTGATTTTAAAGATATACTTGTAGGTATAGGACCTTCGATAAGTGTTAAACATTATGAAACAGGCAAAAATGTTGTTTCCGAAGTTGAAAAAGCATTCGGAACAAAAAATAATTTCTTAAAATTTAACACTAAAACAAATAAATATCATTTTGACTTATGGTATTCTGCTAAATACCAACTAACAGAAATCGGAATTCCTGAAACAAATATTGAATTCTCGGAATTTTGTACTTTTGAAAATAATGATTTATTTTTTTCGGCAAGACAAAAAAATACCGGCAGGTTTGGTGCCGGTATTATGTTAATTTAAATCATTAATAATATTATTGAATTATTAATTTAGAAACAACTGATTTATCTCCTAAATTAATTTTAATAAAATAAACTCCTTTTGAAACATAATTCAATTTAATAATGTGATCTTCAGAAGTATTTAATTTATTCAAATAAATAAGCTTTCCTGTCATATCAGAAATTGAAACATCAGCAGTTTTTTCTTTATTCTTTATTTCAATTCTGAATGTTCCGTCAGAAGGATTCGGATAAATATTAATTCCGAAAGCAGCTAAATCCTCAACGGAAGAAGCCACCGTCAGCACAGCAATATCACTTGTAACATTTCCGCAATCGCCGCTTACAACAACATCATAGTTTCCTGCATCCGATACTTGAACATTATTAATTGTATATGAATCTGCAGTTTCTCCGGTAATATCAGCACTGTTAAATTGCCATTGATAAGATAAATTTGAACCTTCGGCAACAACACTGAATGTAATATTATCACCGACGTTTGCGTTAACACTTGCAGGTTGCGTTGTAATAGAAGTAGCCGCAGAAATTGTTAAAGTCGCTGCATCCGAACTTACAGTACCGCAATCACCGTTTACATCACAAGTATAATTTCCCGCATCGCTTGCACTAACATTTGACACAGTATAAGTATCAGATGTTGCCCCTGAAATATCACTTCCGTCTTTTTGCCATTGATAAGTTAAATTACTTCCTGTTGCCGTAACTGTAAATGTTACATTACCA
>JAOZQB010000333.1 GCA_029932445.1 Bacteroidales bacterium
ATTAATAATAAATCGCACTGATTTATACAATACCGTTAAACGTGTTTCAGTATTTTCGAACCAAGCCAGTAATCTGATTAAGTTACATTTAACGGCAAATGAATTAATTGTTTCGGCACAAGATATTGATTTTTCAATTTCAGCCAACGAACGTTTGACATGCCAATATCAAGGTGATAACATGGAAATTGGTTTCAAATCCGTTTTTTTACTCGAAATTTTAGCAAATATCGGTTCCGATGAAGTTGTTTTTGAAATGTCCGATCCGTCAAAAGCCGGAATTATGCTTCCTTTTGAATCGGATACTGAGAACGAAGATGTATTAATGCTTTTAATGCCCATGATGATAAATTCCTAATAACCTGAATTCAAGAAACAAAAAACCGTTCGTGAAATTTTACGAACGGTTTTTTTATTGAGTTGCAAAGGAATATCATGAAAAAACCTTCTGAATAGAAGTATCAATTTCTTTCATATTAAACGGTTTTTTAAAATAAAAATTTATCAACTTATTATTTAATGCTTCAGCTATTTCATCCGTGATATCATATCCCGTTAATATAAAATAACAAATTTTCGGAAATTTCTTTTTAGCTTTTTTAATAAATTGAATACCGTTCATCTCAGGCATTCTCATATCACTGATTACAACAGAAATTTCATGATTATCTTTTAATATTTGGAGTCCTTTTAAGGGTGAATCAGTTCCGATTACATGATATTTTTCTTTGAAATTAATTTCAAAAAGCATTAAATTAATTTCTTCGTCATCAACGTACAATATGGTTCTTTTATTTTTCATATTAATTATTAGGAAGTTTTATTATTACTTTGGTTCCTTTTCCGATTTTTGATTTAAACTCTATTGTTCCTTTTTGCTCTTCAATAATTTGATGAACGATTGATAAACCGAGACCGGTACCTTTTCCGGGTTCTTTAGTCGTAAAAAACGGATCCGTAATTTTTGATAAATTTTCTTTTGAAATACCCTCTCCGTTATCTTCAATTGAAATTACGGCAAATTTATTATTTATTTCAGTAGAAATTGTAATAATTCCTTTTTCTTTAACTGATTGTTCGGCATTCGATAAAATATTTAAAAAAACTTGATGCAATTTACCGTTATTACATTTTATGATATCACTTGAATTATTATAATATTTTCTAATTTCTATTTTATTTTTCAATTTGTTTTTAAGAATTATTAAACAATTATCAAGTATCAAGTTAATATCACAATCTTCCTTTATTGAATTACCCGTTCTGCTGAGATGGCTTAAACTGTTCACTATTTCTCCGGTTCTTCTGACACCTTCTTTTATAGCATCCATAATCGGTTTAACTCTTTCTTTATTTTCATGAATTTGTTCTTTACACATTGTTTCTAATCCGGTGACCCCGCCCATAATATAATTTAAAGGATTATTAATTTCATGAGCTACACCGGCTGCCAACACACCTAAGGACGCCATTTTTTCAGATTGAATTAATTGATTTTGTGTTTCATTTAATTGGTTTAAAGTATCTTGCAGGGTATTTTTTTGAGCAGATAATTCTTCATTTGCTTCATTTAACTCCTCATTTAAAGTTTCAAATTCTTCATTTAATTCTCTTAGTTTATTTTCTTTATGAACCCTTTCCGTAATATCCCTAAAATTAGCAATCGTACCCGTAATATTACCTTCATCATCATAATAAGGTGTGCCTGTTACTATTAAAATTTTTTGAGAACCGTCTTTTAATGTAATCTTTACTTCATAACTGCTTCGAATATTTTTTTTTCGTAATTTAGATTGTTCCGTGATTTTAACCCATTCCTTATCATCAAAAAAATCTTTCAAATTCATTCCGACTAATTTCCCGGCAGGTACATTAAATATTTCATGAGCTCTGTAATTTGCTGATATAAAATATTCATTAGAATCATTAATACCGAACCCTTCACCTTGATTATTTATAATAGAATTTAAACGTTTCTCTTTTTGTTCAATTATACCTTTTTGATAATCCAGATTTTCATTTAAAATATTTAATTCTTCGTTATTTGCTTTTAACTCTTCGTTAAGTGTTTCCAGTTCTTCCGTACGTACTTTTACTTTATATTCCAGTTCATTTTTATATTCTTCCAATTCCAAAGAAGCTTTTTTTTGTTTATCAATGTTTTTTACAACTGAAAGGATACGGTTTTCACCTCCTATTTCGGTACTTTTTAAAGTTATCTCAACCCAAATTAAATTCCCTTCTTTATCCTTCGGATACCATTCAAAAACACTTTTCCCGTTTTTCAAAGTTTCTTTAACAAAATCGTTATAATGCTCAAAATCATAAGGTGCAAAACCGGGATTTAACAATTTGCTGTCCATTGTCAATAATTCATCTTTGCGGTATTTAAACATTTTTATCATTGAGTCATTGGCATCCGTAATATTTCCTTTCATATCATGAATAAAAATGGCATCGGAAACGGAATTAAAAATTTCCGTATAATTACTTTCTTTCTCAATAATAT
>JAOZQB010000108.1 GCA_029932445.1 Bacteroidales bacterium
CTGATTATTGAATCTTTATCTTCCGAACATTTCGGCTTTTCAATTATTAATGTTCCTTTATCAAATTTTATCGGTACTGAATATTTGACATCAAAAAACTTACCTTTAATTAATTTCGGTTTTAATTTCGGTAAAGAATTAATCAGTCTTATTGCTTCATCTTCAAATACAGGATTAGAACTGTTAACAACATGAATATTTTTAATCTCACTGTTTCCGGTTAATTCAAATTCAGTAATAACTTTACCTTCCATGCCGGCATATAATGCTTCTTTGGGATAATTTAAATTTTCGTCAATATATTGTTCAAAGGTTATCGATGAATCTTTAAATTCAAGTTGTTCTTTTATAATATTATTTTTTTTCTCAAAATTTACGGGAATATGAATATAAGAATTAACCGGCTTACCGTTTTCGGTTGCAGGTTTAAATTCAGGCAATAATCTGATTTTATCGATTACTTTTTGATCAAAATCATGTCTTATACCTTTTATTCTTTCAATTTTACCGATTTTACCGGTTTTTGTAATTTCTACTTTCAAATCAACTGTACCGTATATATTTGGTTTTCTGTTTTTCGCCAAATCAGACATAAGCACTAAAATATTATCAACAAGAGATAAACCGTTTACGGATTTAAAAACAGGCATTGTTTTTTTCGGACCGGGAATATTAAATTTTACGGGTATTGACATCCACACATTAACCGGTTTTCCGTTTTGAATAGCCGGTTTAAATTTCTTTAATGTCATAACAGCATGCATTGCAGCATTATCCAATAAAGGATGAACACTTTTTTGAATTTCAATCTTACCTATATTACCGGTTTTTGTTACTTCAAAACGTAAAAAAACAGTGCCGTCAATATAATTTTCTCTTGCTTCTTTCGGATAGTCAACGGCAGTTGCAACTTGCCTGATAATTCCGTGGATTCCTCCGGGGTATTCGGGCATCTGCTCTGCAAAAACTAATATTGTATCATTATTTGCGTTTTTATCATTTTGTGAAAAACCGAAAAATGAATATAAGCTGAATCCGAAAATCAATAATATATTTTTTCCGAAAAATCTCATTTTTATAATTTTTGATAAGATTAATTAATAAATTCCTCCGTTAATCGAAATAACTTCTCCCGTAATATAAGCTGATTTATCGGACGCTAAAAAACTGACTAATTCGGCTACTTCTTCCGGTTTACCGAAACGGCGCATAGGAATCATTCGTTTTAATTCTTTTTCATCTAAATCAGCTGTCATATCAGTTTTTATAAATCCGGGGGCAACAGCATTAACGGTTACTTTTTTAGAAGCAATTTCCTGTGCCAATGCTTTGGTTGCACCGATCACACCGGCTTTTGCAGCTGAATAATTTGTTTGCCCGGGCATCCCTTTTAATCCCGATAAAGAAACCATATTAATAATTCGTCCGAATTTATTGACCAACATATCCTTTAACACTCGCCTCGTTATATAAAAGAAACTGTTTAAATTGGTGTTAATCACATCATTCCATTCATCATCTCCCATAAAAACCTGTAAATTATCTTTACGGATGCCGGCATTGTTAATTAAAATTTCAATATGATTTTCAGGATGTTTTTCCGAAAAAAGTTCAAACACTTTTTCTGTTTCTTCGGGTTTAGAAACATCAAATTGCAACAACTCTCCAGCCCCACCGTTTGCTTTTATTTCTTCTAATGTTTTTTCAGCTTCTTCTTTATTCGACCGGTAATTAATTAACACATACATACCGTCTTCAGCAAGTTTTTTACTGACAGCTTTCCCTATTCCTCGAGAACCGCCCGTTATTAATGCAAACTTCATATGGTATTTTCTTTAAAAATATCCGACAATTTATTTTCATTTTTCAAATATGCAATAACTTTATTAATTGAAGGGTAAAGTGTATTATCATCTTTAAAAACGGGAACAATCTCACGAATTTCTTTATATAATTTTTGAGAAGTTTCCGATAATTTATCTTTAACTTTTAAATAATCGACTGCTTGAATCAAAGAAATTAATTCAATTGATAATACTTCAAAGGTATTATTAATCACTTTTTGCGTTAGTAAGGATGCATTGGTTCCCATACTCACAACATCTTGATTATCATTATTATTCGGAATACTGTGAACCGACATCGGATTGGATAAAGTTTGATTTTCGGCAACGGTTGAAACGGCAGTAAACTGTGCTCCCTGCATTCCCAAGTTCAATCCCAATGTTCCGAGATTTACAAAAGGCGGCAGTATTTTATTCAATTTATCATTCATTAAGAAATTAAGTTGTCTTTCAATCAACATTGATAATTTAGTTACGGCAATTTTGAGTTTATCAGCTTCCAAAGCCACATAATCACCGTGAAAATTTCCGCCGTGAAAAACATTATTATTTTCTTTATCAATAATCGGATTATCATTTACGGAATTAATTTCACTGACTAATATTTCTTCCGAATTAATAATTGTATCATAAACCGGTCCCAAAATTTGCGGAACACAGCGAAGCGAATAGTACTCTTGTACTTTATCTTCAAAAACTATAACATTATTATTATTGCCGTTATATAAATAATCCTGACGTTTTTTTATCAATTTACTTGATGACAAAATATGACGCATTTCTTTCGCCACTTTATCCTGTCCTTTATGAAATTTAACTCGATTTAATTCGGAAGAAAAATGATCATCGTAAGATTTCACAATTTCATTAATTAAAGAAGATGTTAAAATAGTCACATTCAATAACTTCTTTGCCTTAATAATATTACTCAAACTGATACCCGTCATAACGGAAGTTCCGTTAATTAAAGCTAAACCTTCTCGCAAGATAATTTCAATCGGTTTTAAATTCAGTTTTTCTAAAACATCTGCAGTATTTTGTTCTTTTCCTTCGTATCGAACATTCCCTTCACCTATTAATGCCAAAGCCAAATGCGAAAGTTGTACCAAATCACCGCTGGCTCCTACTCCGCCGTGTTTATAAATATTCGGATAAATACCTCGATTTAAAAATTCCTTTAACAAATTAACAACTGAAATGTTAACTCCGGAATATCCTTTAAGTAAAGTGTTAAGCCGAGCAAGCATAGCAGCCCTTACACATCGTTCGGGCAGTAATTCTCCCGAACCTGCCGAATGACTTCGAATAAGATTGTATTGTAGTTGAATTTGATCCGTTTCACTGATTTTATATTGAGCCATCGGACCAAAACCGGTATTAATACCGTAAATTACTTTATCTTTTGAGAATTCTTTCAAAAACTCAAAACTTTCTGATACTTTCTTCAAAGCATATTCATCAATTTCAATTTTTTCATTTTGATATACAATACGATAAACATCCGTTGATTGCAAATATTCTTTTCCTATTTTTAACATTAATAATACTGCTTATGATTTTATAAATCCGATTTCGTTTTCAAAAAAAGCATTTTGCCGTTTTTTGAATGCAACCATTTTAATCGCTGTTACAGCAGCTTCATCCCCTTTATTTCCCAGTTTTCCGCCTGCTCTGTCAGCCGCCTGTTGTTGTGTATCAGTGGTTAAAACTCCGAATATTACGGGAATATTTTGTGTTCTGTTAAGGTCTGTAATTCCTTGTGCCACACCCTGACATATAAAATCAAAATGACGTGTTTCACCCTGAATAACACAGCCCAAAACAATAACAGCATCAAGATTTGCACTTTTAACCATCGATTGTGCTCCGTATGTTAACTCAAACGTTCCGGGAACATATTCTTTTATAATATCTTCTTCCTTTACGTGATGTTTTAACAAAGTCTCAAAAGTCCCTTTATAAAGAGCTTCGGTAATTTCATTATTCCATTCGGAAACAAGAATTCCTAAACGCATTTTTTCTCCCGAAGGAACTGTATTTATATCATACTCCGATAAATTTTTTGTTGCCATATTTAAACTTTATCCGTAATTTTATGTCTTAAAGAAAAACGGCTACAAATGTACAACAAAAATGCAGTCAGGAAAAAGATTTATATTAAAAACATGCAGGGCAAATGTTGTATTCGAATACTGAAAAAAGATTTTGAAGAAAATAATATTAAAATAATAACCATTAAACAAGGTTTTGCTGAAATTCAGTATAATCCTAATGAAATTAATATTAAAAAGATATCCGAAATTCTTGCACTTTCCGATTTGGTATTAATAAAAAATAATGATGAAAAAATTATTGAAAAATTAAAAATGACGATTCATGAATTGATTTTTGAAATGAATAATGTCGATTCCATTGCTAAAAAATCAGAATATATTGTTGAAAAACTCAGTTTAAACTATCGATATTTGTCCGGACTGTTCTCAAAATACGAAAATAACACTTTGGAAAAATATATTATTTCAAAAAAAATTGAGCGTATCAAACAATTGATAATCGTTAATGAGTTCAATATAAGTGAGATTGCTTATATGATGGATTACAGCAGTGTCCAATATCTTTCCTCACAATTTAAAAAAGAAACCGGGATAACCCTTTCTGATTATAAGAAACAATATTATTCCGATACTGAGAATTAATTATAAGTAAAATTTTATACATCTTTTGTAAAATTTCGTAACATCCGTTTTAAACTAATCATCTATTTTTGCATCATAAATTCAGACTTATCTCAAACTAAAAAAATGAAACTAAAAAAAAATATTGCAGTAAGTGAAACAGGTTTTTTATTTGATCCGAATTCGGGCGAATCATTTTCATTAAATGAAACAGGAAAAAAAATCTTACAATTTCTGAAAGAAGAAAAATCAGAAAATCAAATATCAGAATGGTTTGTTAAAAACTATGAAGTCGATCAGGCCACTTTCGAGAATAACTTCAATGATTTTATTACCGTCCTGCAAAATTTCAGAATTACCGAATAAAATCCCGTAAAATGAAACCAAAATATACGATAGCAGTAACAGGATTAAATAATACCGACAATCCCGGACCCGGAGTTCCCGTAATTAGGGCTCTTCGGGAAGCAAAAGAATTTGACGTACGTATTATCGGACTGGCTTATGAAAATTTGGAACCCGGAATATACATGGAAAACACGGCCGATAAAGTTTATCAAATTCCATATCCTTCAACCGGTTCGGATGAATTAATGCAACGAATTGAATATATTAATTCCAAAGAAGATATTGATGTTTTAATACCGAATTTTGATGCCGAATTATTTACTTTTATGATGTCTGAAAGGAAACTAAAAGAAATGGGAATCCAAACTTTTTTACCCACAATTAAACAATTTGAAGAACGTCATAAATCCGAATTACCTGAATACGGTAAAAAATACGGACTTGATATTCCTTTTAGTAAAGCCATCACAAATCTTTCGGATATCAATAATATTCAATATGAATTTGAATATCCTGTTTTGGTAAAAGGTAAATTTTATGATGCTTATTTGGCATATAATCCTGCACAAGTAACGGAATTTTTCAATAAAATTTCCGTAAAATGGGGCGTTCCTGTTATTATTCAACAATTTATTCGCGGAACAGAAGTTAATGTTGTTGCCTTAGGCGACGGAAAAGGAAATACAATCGGTGTCGTTCCCATGAGAAAACAATATATCACGGATAAAGGAAAAGCATGGGGAGGAATAACATTAGGCGATGAAAATCTAATAAAGATTACTAAAAATTTAATCGAAAAAACAAAATGGCGCGGCGGTATGGAATTGGAAATTATTAAAACACATACCGATAAATATTATATTATTGAAATTAATCCGAGAATCCCTGCATGGGTTTACCTTGCTGTCGGTGCCGGACAAAACATACCCGAAGCACTTGTAAAATTAGCATTGGGAGAAAAACCGGAAGCTTTTAAATCGTATGATATAGGAAAAATGTTTATCCGTTATTCCTATGATTTAATCGGAGATATATCACAATTTGAAAAACTTTCTTTAACCGGAGAATTATAATATACCTTAAAATGAACTTCTTTATAAATTTAAATATCTTTTAAAATGAAAGAAAAACTAAAATACGAAAGACCTATTATTACAAAAATAAATGCCGGTGTAACCGATAAATTCGGTATGCGAGCAAAAATGCCCGTAATCTCCGAAATTGACGGAATTCCGGTAAAAGAATTAATTAATAAATACGGTTCACCAAGTTTTATACTGTCGGAACAAACAATCAGGAAAACATATAATGATGCAAAAAGAGCATTTACAACGCGTTACCCGAATGTTCAATTTGCATGGTCTTATAAAACGAATTATATGAATGCTGTTTGTAAGATTTTTCATTCCGAAGGGTCTTGGGCAGAAGTTGTTTCCGGATTCGAGTATGATAAAGCAATTTCAAATGGTGTTCCGGGAAATAAAATTATTTTTAACGGACCGGATAAATCAAAAGAAGACCTTCAAAAAGCAACAAATAACGGTTCTTATATCCATATTGACCATTTTGACGAATTATATGACCTTTTAAGCATTGCTGAGACTTCAGAAAAAAGGCCTAAAGTAGCGATACGAGTTAATATGGACACCGGAATATTCCCGCAATGGGACAGGTTCGGTTTTAATTATGAAAACGGCGAAGCATGGAATGCTTTAAACCGGATTATGATGAGCAAAAAATTGGATTTAATCGGCTTACATACACATATCGGCACTTATATGATGACACCGGCTCCCTATGGTGTTGCAGCTTCAAAATTAGCAGAACTTGCCGTACGATTAGAACGAAAATTTAATCACAAAATAAAATACATTGATATGGGCGGCGGATTTGCTTCAAAAAACACCTTAAAAGGTGCTTATCTTCCCGGAAAAGATACTTGCCCTACATTTGACCAATATGCCGAAGCAATTTCTAATGCATTGATTAATTCCGAATTAGATCCGAATGAAATGCCGACACTTTTCCTTGAAACAGGTCGAGCATTAATTGATGATGCCGGATATATAACAGGCAGTGTATTAGCAAACAAACGACTTGCTGACGGCAGACGATCAATGATTATTGATACAGGTGTTAATATGTTGTTTACTTCTTTTTGGTATGAACATGAAATTTATCCTGCAAAAGAAGTCAGTTCTCATTCAGAGGATACGACTATTTACGGTCCTTTATGTATGAATATTGATGTCATACGTTCTGTCATAAAATTCCCCTTATTACAAAAAGGCGATCATTATGTCATTAAACGCATAGGTGCATATAACATGACACAATGGATGCAATTTATTACCCTGCGTCCGAAAATTATTTTAGTTGATCCCGAAGGAAAAACACATATCATCAGAGAAAATGAAACAAATGAAAGTTTGACATCTCTTGAAGTAATTCCCGAACATCTGAAATAGAATAAATCTTATTTGATTATCGTTAATTTTGGACTTAAGTTCTTTAATTTTTTAAAGAATAAAGAAAAACTTTTTACGATGCATAAACGAAACCGGATGACTGAAAAGAATAATATAAAAACATTTTCAAATGCTCTGTTAAACAGTTATTCTCAGATATTTTTTTCTGAAAATAAATTATTTGCAGGATTATTGTTAATTGTGAGTTTTTTAGATTTTTGGGCAGGTTTATACGGTCTTCTTTCTGTAATAACGGCAAATATTATTGCTTCTGTTTTGGGCTATGATAAATTATCAATTAAAAAAGGCTTATACGGTTTTAATGCTTTGTTAGTCGGACTCGGTACAGGTGTTATTTTTCAACCGAGTATTGAATTAACCGTTATTGTAATATTTGCAGCAATTTTAACTTTATTCATTACGCTTGCACTTCAGGGTATTTTTACAAAATATGCTTTGCCCTATCTCAGCATTCCTTTTTTACTCGGAATATGGGTCATCATTTTAGCTACAAAAGATTTTACGGCATTAGGTTTATCGGAACGAAGCATCTATACCTATAATGAATTATATGCTCTTGGCGGAAAAAATTTAGTAAATATATACGAATGGTTTAATAACATTCAAGGGTTCGAGAGTCTGAAAATATATTTATTGTCATTAGGAGCAATTTTTTTTCAAAATAATATTCTTGCCGGAATTATTATTGCAATCGGCTTACTTTATTATTCCCGAATCGCTTTCTCCTTGTCATTAATCGGATTTTGGTCTGCATGGCTGTTTTATAAATTAATCGGTGCCGATTTCTCAACACTTGCTTATACATTTATCGGGTTTAATTATATTCTGACATCAATTGCAATCGGCGGATATTTTATAATTCCTTCGGAAAGATCTTATTTTTGGACAATTATTTTACTTCCGATAACCGTAATGTTAACAGCAAGTTTAGGTCATATTTTTTATGTTTGGCAAATATCAATTTATTCTCTGCCTTTTAACATTATCGTTCTTTTGTTTATATATGTTTTGAAATTACGAATCATTAAAAACAAAAAATTAACCGATACATTCATAAGACAAAAAACACCGGAACAAACCTTGTATTTACACCATACAGCTACTGAAGAACTTAAAAACAAAAACTACTTTCCCGTTAATTTACCTTTTAAGGGTAACTGGACTGTTATGCAGGCACATAACGGAGATTATACACATAAAGATAAATGGAAACATGCATGGGATTTTGTGATACTTGATGATGACGAAAAACAATTTCAAAATGAAGGCAATTATTGTAAAGATTATTTTTGTTTTGACAAACCGGTTTTTGCTCCTGCATCGGGAATCATTTCCGAACTTCTTGACGGAATTCCGGATAATAAAGTCGGAGATATTAATACAGAGCAAAACTGGGGAAACTCGGTTGTAATAAAACATTCCGAATATTTATACACTCAAATAAGCCATTTAAAAGAAGGGAGTATCAAAATTAAAAAAGGTGATTTCATAAAAAAAGGAGATATTATAGGAAAAGTCGGAAATTCAGGACATTCTCCTTACCCTCACATTCATTTTCAAATTCAAGCAACTCCCTTTATCGGTTCGGAAACTCTGGATTATCCCTTACATAATTATGTAATAAAATCTGAAAATAAATATAAACTGATAACTTTCGGAAAACCGAAAACTAAACAAAAAATTGCCGTTGCTGCTTCAAATAAAATTCTTGAAAAAGCTCTGCATCTGGTTTCCGGAAAAAAACTCGAAATATCACTTGATAAAAATAAAAAACGCATCTGGGAAATCCGTACCAATATTTGGAATCAATCATATATTCTTGATAAGGAAAAAAATACATCGATTTATTTTTATGAAAACGAATCCGGATTATATTTTACTAATTTTTACGGTGATAAAGAATCAGAATTATTTATATTTTTTCAAGCTCTTTATAATGTAAAGAAATCATTTTATAAAAATACGTCAATGAAAAGTATCATCAGACCGGATTTATTTTTCAATAAACCCGTAATGATTTTTCAAGATTTTATTGCACCTTTTTATATTTTTCTGAAATCTGAATACACACTTAAATACAATTCCGTTGATGATGATTTTATTCCTGATTTTGTAAAACTCAGTTCAAGAATTACAAAATTTGTTTTCGGAAAATCTAAGGAAGTATTAAACTATGACATTAAGATATATCGTTCCGGAAAGACAGAGATATTTTTCGCCGGAAAAAATAAAGAAACTAAATTATTAGAAATTACACCTGTTAAAAAAATCTATAAATTAAATACAACATGAAACACCCATTATAAAAGCTTAACACCCAAAGGGATGTCTAATGCACGAACA
>JAOZQB010000109.1 GCA_029932445.1 Bacteroidales bacterium
AAGTTTCATTAACAATAATATTTAATACATCCGTTGCAGGAACAGGATAAAGTTTGGCTGTTTCGGATGATTTAATATCATTTACTGATAAGGCACCGCTTTTAACCATAAAATTATCAAATACAGTAAAATTCGCAGTACCGACAGATGAAAACATATCATATAAACCGAGAGATGCATTTCCGTCATAGTCTAAACGAAAAACTTTAGCAAACATAATATCATTAACATACCAAGCAACTGAATCTGCATCAACAGAAATAATAACATGATTCCATTGCCATGCCGGAATTCCGTCAACAAAGGCTGATTCGTACAAAGCAGTACCGTTTCCGTTTTGAGATTCAAGCCCGTCAATATCTACACCGGTATAATATCCTATTGTATCAATTGTGGGGTCAGCAGATGTTCCCACTCCAAGGCCTTCATACCAGCACCAAAGATCATGACCTGATCCCCAATCACAAGTGAAAGCAAAATCAATACCGTTTACGCTTGGTAAACTTTCATCTGAATGCATTACTCCGCCAACAATAAATTGAGTTGTTCCGCTGCCGCCGTCTTCATAATCTGTCCAAAGATCAAATGAAACAGTATAATTTCCCGTAAAAGTTTGCCCTGCAGGAAATTCATATATTTGGCTGGTTGCAGGATTGTCAGGATCAACGTTTACTTCCATTTTTAATCCTAATCCGCCTCCGTTAGGAGCTGCAGGCAGACCTGCTCCAATATAGTCAAAGGCAAAATCAGAAGTATTAACTCCTCCTACAGAGGCTTCAGACCAGCGTGAAGAGCCGTTTCCGTCATCAAAATCATCTGAAAAAAGAACTTGAGCATTTGCAAATGATACCGTAAAAATTGCGATAATCAAAAAAGAATAAAATTTTTTCATTTTGTATATATTTAAGTGAATAATTAAATGTAAAATTAATATAAATTAATTTAAAAAACAAACAAAAATGTATAAAAAAGGTTTTTTTTATTAAAATTTAGTTATTTATTTTGATTCTTTCTGAGGAATTTTTATCTTTGTGAGACTAAAGGTTTGTATTCCGTTATTAATATTACTAATTGCAATCCTGAATACAATTCTTTTTTTAAGATGTTTGAATTAATATAGTATGAATGAGTCCGGTCTAAAAAGTAAGTATATGCCTATTTGTCATTCTGAACCTGTTTCAAAATCTACTGATACCATGAAAGTTAAAGATTCCTCCGTCAGCTGACGGAAGGAATGACAAAAAAGACCTTTTTAAACAGGACTCATGAATGTTTTTAAACAATCAGTTAACTTGAATATAACTAAATTATAAATCCAATTAATTAATTATGATGAAAAAATTTTTATTTTTTGTATTCTTCTTGGCAAGTTTTTTACTGTCATTTGCTCAGGAACGAACAATTTCGGGAATTGTCACCTCTGAATCCGACGGGGAAGCGATACCCGGAGTTTCGGTTGTAGTTAAAGGAACTACAGTCGGTATGATGACCGATGTTAACGGGAAATACTCTATTATTGTTAAGTCGGATGCAAAGGTGCTTATATTCAGCTATATAGGCATGGTAACTAAGGAAGTTGAAATTGGCTTGAAAAATACTGTAAATGTAGCTTTGGAAACCGAAGCTACCGGTATTGATGAAGTTGTTGTAACAGCTATGGGAATAAAAAAGGCGAAAAAATCTTTGGGCTATGCTGTTGAAAATGTAGGGCATGAAGAACTTATGGAAGGGAATCAGACAAATATTGTAAATGCTTTACAAGGGAAAGTTGCCGGTGTAAGTATTACAAATTCCGGCGGAGCACCCGGTGCATCTTCCGTAATTATGATTAGAGGAGGAAATTCATTAAGCGGTGATAATCAGCCCTTATTTGTTGTGGACGGGATTCCGATTGATAACAGTACTGTTGCAGGAAATTTAGTTGCAAACTCTAATCGCGGGCTTGACTTAAATTCAGAAGATATTGAATCCGTTTCGATATTAAAAGGTCCTGCTGCAGCTGCTTTGTACGGTATTAAAGCAGCTAACGGAGCTGTTATAATTACGACAAAAACCGGAAAAGCCGGAGAGGCAAAAATTTCTTACAACGGATCTTTTTCTGTTGATAATATCGTAGGTGTCCCGGATATGCAAACAATGTACGGACAAGGCACAATGATTCGTCATAATATGAGTTATATTACGACATTTTCATGGGATACTTTAAATTTGGCTGATAATGTTCCTATATATAATAATTTGCAAGATTTTTATCAAACAGCATATTCAAGTAATCATAATCTTTCGTATTCCGGAGGTAATGAAAAAAGTACGGTTTATGCCTCTGTAGGAAGACTGAACAACAACGGTGTTATGGACAGGACAAGTTATGACAGAACATCTTTTAAATTAAATACAACATCTTCTCTGAAAAAGAATTTGACTATTGGAAGTTCGTTTAATTATGTAAATTCTGCCAGTAACAGAACAAGGCAAGGATCATCAAACAGCGGGAGCTTCAGTAGTATTCTTAATTATCCGATAAATGTTAATATGAAAGATTATCTTAATGAAGACGGAACTCAAAAAATTGTTGAGAGTTTGGGTGATGCACCGATGGATAATCCTTATTGGAGTGCAATTAATAATCCGATATATAATCGAGTCGATCGTTATATCGGAATAGCAAATGTATCATATAATCCTTTTAAATTTTTGAACCTTACATACCGAATCGGATCTGATGTCTTTATGGAGAAAAATAAAAGCAGTTATGCTTGGGGATCTGCACGATTCAATACAGGATATGTAGGTGAATATGAAGCTTTTAACCAAATAACAACATCGACTTTATTATTAAATGCAAACCATAAAATAGCAAAACACAGTTTTGGTTTAACAATAGGTAATAATATAGAAGACAATTATTATCGAAGGACTAATTGGAGCGGAGAAAATTTTATAGAACCGGATTTTGTCGGTATAAATAATATCGAATCTGCAGACAGAACCGTAAATCAGAAAATCAGAAGGAAAAGAATTGTAAGTGCTTTCGGTGAATTAAAATATGACTGGAACAGTGAAGTATTCTTAAATTTAACCGGAAGGGTTGATAAAACTTCTACACTTCCTTTAGAAATTAATACATTCTTTTATCCTTCCGCAGGAATCTCTGTTCTTGTTTCTACAATCCTAAAAAATAGGGGTGTTTTTGCATTGTCTGATTTAGGAATTGATTATTTTAAAATAAGAAGCACTTGGGCACAAGTAGGGAAAGATGCACCGCCTCATGTATTACAAACTCCGATGGTCTCATCTACAAATTCTTACACAATAGATCCTGAAGGTTTTATGCGAGCAATATACCCGACAGGAAACCCTGCATTACTTCCGGAGTTTACCAATTCTTTTGAAGTAGGAACAGATATACGTTTATTTAATAACAGAGTGGGAATTGATTTTTCATATTATAACATGACTTCTCTTGATCAAATATTATTTATAAGAATGGCGCCGTCAACAAGTACTTTCGGAGGTTATTTGAATGCAGGATCAATTAATAATAAAGGAATTGAATTATTATTAAGCACTACAGCGTTTAAAAAAACAAACTTTAATTGGTATGTTGATCTTAACTTTGCCAAAGCCGTTAGTCATGTAAATGAATTACCCGGTGAAATTAAACAGGTAGAAAATTCTGATTCATGGGCATATAACAGTATAGCTGAAGGAGCAGGATTACTTGACGGATCCGTTTTCGGAATCTACGGTAAAGCTTATATGAGGAATGATAACGGAGATTTGCTGTTGGACGAAGACGGAATGGTTCAATTTGCTGATGTTCAACAACAACTCGGTGACAGATATCCGAATTGGACAGCGGGTATTTCAAATAAATTACAATATAAAAATATTACTTTAAACTTTCTGGTTGATATCAGTTACGGCAATGATGTTCTTAACGGAACAAAAGCAGCGATGATTTATTACGGCTTGGACCCGATTACGGTAAACAGAGGTGAAACAGTAGTATTCGACGGTTTAAGATCTACCGGAACAACTGATGATGACGGTAATATTATTTATGAAACGAATGATTCTGAAGTTGTTTTAGACCAAGACTATTATCAAAATATATATTCCAGAATCGGTGAGAATTTTGTAGAAGACGGATCATGGGTTCGTTTGCGATATGTGACATTAACATACGATTTACCGACAAAATGGTTTAAAGATAAAATTTCTAAGTTACAGTTTAATGTAACAGGCAGAAATTTGTTTATCTTAACAAACTATTCAGGTGTCGATCCCGAAATAAATACAATCGGTGCAGCTGTAATGGGAACCGGTTCTATCGGAATTGATAATTTGGGTACACCCAGTACGAAAGGAATTGATTTTAGTATAAGATTAAGTTTTTAACAAAAAAAATATAAGACATGAATACAATAAAAAAAATATTAATATTATTGCTTATAGTAGTTGCTTCTGCTTCTTGCAATAAATTTTTAGATGTAAATGATGACCCCAGCGCACCATCTGATGTTGCATTGGATTTGAGATTAAAACCGGCAATTTTATTATCAAACGGTGCTGCTCAATGGAGAGGAGCCAGAGAAGTAATTGCAATTGAACAATATGTTGCCAGCAGAGATCCCGGTGATGCACAAGATTGCTGGAAATTTGATAATCAATATTTTATTTGGCAAAATACACTTGTTTGGACTTATCCTAATGTAGTTGATATAATCGTTATGGGTGAGGACGAAAACAGCCCTCATTTTTCCGGCGTTGGGAAAATTTTTAAAGCTTATCTCTTATTAATGCTGAGCGATCAACTCGGATCTATTCCCTACGATGACCTCTATAACGGCAGAAGTACTCCCGTACTTGAACCCCGATTTGAAGAACAACAGGTTATTTACGAAAAATGTTTGGCAGATTTAGATGAAGCAATTGATGATTTGTCTCAAACTGAAAATGCAATAGAATTAAACAGAAGAGACGGAGATATTATTTATCAGGGTGATACTGAAAGATGGATTAAATTTGCTTATGCACTTAAGGCTCGATATCTGAATCATTATTCTAAGAAATCATCACTTTATGATCCTGCTGCTGTCATAACTGCTTGTTCTAAAGCTTTTGACGGTGATGGTCAAGATGCTGAATTTGCATATAAAAGTGACGGTTCGCAAACACAAGCAAATCCTTTCAGTGCAGAAGGTTTCGGAGACTTTGGCGGAATTACGCCTCGTTACGGAGGATACAGTGCTTTTTTTGTAGATATGTTAAAAACATCAGATTTAGCAGAGGACAGTATTGATCCCCGATTGCCGTTTATTATGTTACCTGCTGACAGTACAGGTTTATATACCGGAATTGTAAGCGGCAGAGGATTTGATACAAGTCCTGAGAGAATGTTTTTGTATGATTATTCAAATGTACCCGGCGGATTTTATTCTAAAGCTGATTCCCCGTTTCCTTTTATAACTTATTCCGAAGTTAAATTTATTGAAGCTGAAGCCAAATTAAGATTAGGAGACCTCGGCGGTTCAAGAGCTGCATTTAAAGAAGGTGTTCTGTCAAATATGAGAAAATTAGGTGTACCGGATACTTCTCTTACAGAAGCTGCTGACAGTATCGATGCTATGACAGATGCCGATTTTACACCGCTTAATGCCGGTTTACATCATATTATGACTCAAAAATATATTGCAATGGTTTTTAATCCTGAAACTTGGGTTGATATGAGAAGAATGGATTATGACAGCACAATTTATAACGGTTTAAGACATCCTGAAAATGTAAACAGCATATTTGCAGACGATGAATGGATAAAAGCTATGGTTTACGAATATAATGAAGAAAACAGAAATCCGAATAATATTCCGAATAATGTGCCCGAAGTAAGAATGAAAACACCTGTTTGGTGGGATATTCCGGAATAAAAAATTAACTTTAGTTAATTAATAAATACAAAAAAACATTAAAATTCTTTATAGGGTTTTAATGTTTTTTTTATAATAACATTTAACTGCGGGAGTTTAGTAAAATGCTATATGTATATATTTCAGTAAGTTGTCAATGTATTTTTAATATAATTATCCCAATTTCAGCATATTTTACACGTTTTCGAGGTAATTTATTCTTTATTTTACTTTTTTAGCTTCACTGAGATCCTTCGGAGTTCTTGATAAAAAGTAACAACAAAGCGAAGCGTTCTCATGAACACAATTAAATTTATTTTTAAAGAAGTGAGTAAAAAATCAAGACTGCAAATAAATTTTATTGAGATCGGATGTTGCAACTTGCAAAATAATTAGTAAATCTAAAACCTTTATATTTTCTGAAAATTCCTAACGGCATTTGAGTAAATATAATCTCCTTTTGTGTTAAATTTTTATTTTATCCATTTTAATAATCCGGAAATTTCTTCGAAAAGTTTATCTTGATTTTTAATGACGGATTCTAACGGAAATCCGAAACTCAAAACGGTGTAATTATTTTTATTGCCGATTACGGCAGCCGGGAAGTTATTTTCTTTATATCTGTATATTATTTTTGCACCGTTTAAAGGTTTTAGTGCATCAACTGATCTGAGTTCAAATATCCGGTCAGACGGTTTTTTTGAAATAAGTAATTGATTTTTTCCGGTAATTTCACCTGTTTGACTTGCCCAAGTCGAATATGCGGAATATTGAAGCTTGTCTTGTACCCAGTTTTTACGAATGCTGTCATTTTTATTACTTAAAAAGACATCTTCAGCAATAAAAGCGCCTGATATTAATATTGTTTTATCTTTACTTAACCATTTATCAAGGGCTTTACGCATGTTTTGTGTAAACACGCTGAAATCTTTTAATTTTATTTTTTTGTTAAACTGAGATGTACTCTGTTTCCCGTATATTAAATCAAGCTTATCATAATTAATAAATTTTTCGGGATTTTTTTCAAAAGCTCCGGCGCTTGCTGATATAAATGAAAGATTCAAATTTGCAAACTGCTTACCGTGTTTGTACGGATAATTAAATGTGTTCCCGACAACGCTTATTCCTTCATAATCTGAATGACTTGCTCCGTGACCCGGGAAAAAATCAGATGACCAATTATCGTTTTTATTGAAATTATATTGAAATCCCGTAAACGAGTATTCCGTTCCCGAAGCAACGGCAGATTTATTCCAATATGAAAAACCGCTCAAACTGTCGGTGTCAATATAATCCGGACTTGATATTTTATCGAAAGCATTGACTATAAGTATCGGATTGTCTTCAAATTTGTTAATATAAGCCGAAAGAATCTCAGAATCAAAACTTACACCGCCTTTATTAACCGCTTTTACTTTAAAAGAATAAATTTTGCCTTTTTCTGTTTTGTTCAAGACAAATTCATTGGTTTTAACAAGAATTCCGTTATCAAAACCGCCGTCGTCAATTTTTGTATAAACAATATAGCCGTCAGGTACAGCTGAAGTCTCTTGTTTGTCTTCTGTTTTTTCCCAATTAAGAACTAATTTTTTATTTTGATATCTTACGGAAAAATTCTTAACGGGAAGCGGTGTTACAACATAATCCGTTTTATTATAATAGGCAATAAATTTAAGAACTCCTTTGTATATTGCTCTGCTGACGTCAAATTTAAAATTCGGATTATGACTGTATTTTTCATCTTCAAAATTTTGATGCGATAAAATCTCAAGTAATATTGAAGGAACATTCGGGTAAGTTGCTTCCGAGTATTTTTTATCCCATATTTCTCTGGAACTCCAATCGCTTTTATATTTGCTTCTTATGGTTTTTAAAATTTCAGTTTCAACAATATCACACAAATCACGACTTGCAAAACGACTCCTTCCGTCCGGGAAGAAGCGTTCGTCTTTAAGTCCTTTTGTGCTGTGTATCAATAAAGTTCCGATAACTGAATCGTTCTTTGTGATTCCGGCATCCGTATGAAAAGATAATGATAAATCCAAAGGAATATTCAGACCTTGAAGTGAAGAATCTCGGTTGTGGCAGTAAACATCACCTAAAAGATAATTTACCCATTCGCCTCTGCTTCTGTAATCATCTTTATAGTCACTTGTGTATTTCGATAAAGAATATACTGCCGAATCGGGCATACCGGCATATTGAAGATAATATCTGGCACCGTTCATATAGGCAGGTTTAGGACTTAACAACCCTTCTCTGCTGATTCTTGTATAACCGCCTCCTATTTTTATTGCATCGGAACTTATGATACCTTTTTCTTTCGACGTATTAAAAACGGTTATTTTTGAATTTTCATTGTTAAAATTAAACGTTCCGAGATAAACCCATGTTGAATATCCCATTTTTTGGTTAACAATGAAATTTGTTTTTCCTCCTGCATGATAAACACAATAGTTAACATCACTTACATTATTTCCTTTATTGTATGAAATATAAACAACATATTTCCCGGCTTTTTTTACTTTAAAATTATAAACAATTGAATCTTCGGAAGAACTCAGTGAGGAAGATTGCATTTCCAGATGTTTGCCCGAAGCAAAAGGGTTTTCATGATCGGTATAATACTTTTTTAATAAAAAACCTCCGTTGACTTCCTGAACATTTTCGGTTGTATTTATGCTTGCTCTGCTGTTATCAATATCAATAATATACTCATCTTTATTAGAATCTCTTTCTTTAGGATAATACACATTAGCTCCGGCATTTTCCAACATGGGAATTATGTACGGAACGACATAAGATACATTTTCCATATCTTCAACAATTGTAAAAACATTTGAACGCTGCCACATCCAAGTCTTGTATTCTTTTGAATAGTAATATCCGTGTCCGCCCCATACCGAAATATGTTTATTTTGTAGTCCTTTGCTTATCTCAAAGGGGAAATCCGTATTTTTGACATGTGTAAGGTTTTTGTTTTTTCTCATTTCAAACCTTGTGCTGTCAACAGCTGTTCTTTTTCGATAAAAATCAGGAATGTATTCGTACAGAGGCAGGGTATCAATAAAATTATTAATCGTATATTTTTTTCTGATTTTACGTTTTTGAGCATTTCTGATTACGGTATTTAAATCATTTAACCAATCTTCGCGAAATCTTAAATATGAAAAGCTTTTTGAAAAATAAATATTAAGAATTTTATTCTCTTTGTTGATAATGATACTGTCGATTTTTGCCGATCGTTTATACGGAAGTAAATGAGCTTTTTTAATTGCTGATTCTGTTCTTATACTTATTTCTTTAAATTGTTTATCATTTAACTTATAAAATTTTGAATCGGTATTTTGTGCAAAACTGTTTAACGATAAAAATATTATTGTTAAAACACTGAGGATAAGTTTATTATAATTCATTCTTTGATTTTTTATTTAACTTCTAAATTAGTGTTTTTTAATTTAAAACCAATACTGTCCTAAATAAATTTCAAAGATTAAAAATACAAGCATATTTAATCGAATAAATGTAATGAGATTTGAAAAATGCTGATTATATTTTGCCCGGATATAGGTATTAACCTGAATTCGATATAAGAAATGTTAACAGCTTAATTGAAATTTTGTCTCAGACAAGCCAATTTTTAGCCGAACTATCGGGATAATTCAATAAAAATTGGGGCAGTATGAGCATAATTTCAAAAAGCCCGAAGGGAATGCAAATACAAAGTAATCTTTTAAGGAAAAATTCTTTAAAATAACCCG
>JAOZQB010000110.1 GCA_029932445.1 Bacteroidales bacterium
AAGCCTGCCGCTAGCGTTCATCCTGAGCCAGGATCAAACTCTTCGTTGTAAAAAAATTTAATTATTGTTAGCTCAAGATTTATTCTGTTAAGTAATTGACAAGTTTCTTGTATTTACCTTAACCTTTCAATATTTTCAAAGAACTTTATATTTCTGTATTTTAAAAAGGATTGCAAAGATAAAAACTATTCATTTAACCGCAAAACTTTTTTCAACTTTTTTAAAACTTTTTTCTTTCTGCTCGTCTCTCTTTTTGTGCTTGTTTCAAAAGCGGATGCAAAGGAAATAATTATAATTTAATCTGCAAAACTTTTTTCAACTTTTTTAAAACTTTTTTTCTTTCTGTTCGTCTCTCTTTTTGTGCTTGTTTCAAAAGCGGATGCAAAGGAAATAATTATAATTTAATCTGCAAAACTTTTTTCAACTTTTTTAAAACTTTTTTTCTTTCTGCTCGTCTCTCTTTTCTGTGCCTTTTTTCAAAAGCGGATGCAAATGAAGTAACTTTAATTTTAACTGCCAAATATAATTTGAAAAATATTCATTTTTTTTTATTCTTAACTATATTTAACTGATTTTCTGCAAAATACGATTAAAAAAATTTTAAATTTTTCTGAGTTATCAAAAAAATTAATGGGAAATTTTAAACATATCTGATAAATTTTAATAAGCTGTCATATCTGTTATTTATTATATCAACAATTTTATTCCAAAGAACCAACCACTTTTTCAACTTCATTTAAAATCTCACATGATTTAACTAATTCTTTCATGCTTGTGTGGTCTTTATATAAAGGTCTGTCAATCTCTAAAAATTCAACATGCTTACGAATCACTTCTTTGGCTTTGGTAACGCCTTTTCCGAATTTGTATTCTCTGAAATCAAGTGCCTGTGCGGCAGCCATCATTTCAATACCGAGAATACCGTAGGCATTATCCAAAATTTGAAAGTTTTTTATTGCCGTATTCATTCCCATTGAAACAAAATCTTCTTGGTCGGCTGCAGCAGGGATTGATAAAATACTTGCCGGTGCCGATAAAATTCGTTGTTCGGTTATTTGCATATCAGCAGTATATTGGCTGAGCATTAATCCGGAAAACATACCCGCACCTTTTGTCAGAAATGCCGGAAGTCCTGCACTTAGTACCGGATTATTCAATCGATTCATTCGTCTTTCGGAAATAACGGATACCATTGTAATTGCTATTCCCGCCATATCCATAGGTAAAGAAACAGGAGTACCTTGAAAGTTGGCTCCCGAGAGTTGCATGTTTTCTTCCGGGAAAAAGATGGGATTATCTCCTACTCCGTTCAATTCAATTTCAACTTGCGAACGTGCAAAAGCTAAAGCATCGTGTGCTGCTCCGATAACTTGCGGTGTTGACCTCATCGAATAAGCATCCTGTACTTTATGAGCCACTTTTTCTTCTTTTAAATCACCGCCGGTTACTAATTTATTAATTGCCTTTGCACTTCTTACGGCACCTTTAAATCCGCGTACTTCGTGAAGTTTTGCCGTGTAAGGTCCCATATTGGCTTTTAATGCTTCTAAAGACATGGCGGCAGCAATTTCAGCTTGTTTTAACCAATTATTAGCATCATATAAAAAGATGGCACTCATTGCGGTAAGGACATTTGATCCGTTGATAGTTCCGAGACCGTCACGAGCCTGCAAACCGGGAATTTTAATTCCGGCTTTGTCCATGGCTTCTTTGCCTGGCATAAGTTCACCTTTATAATAGGCATCACCTTCTCCCATTAATAAAAGAGCAATTTGAGACATCGGAGCTAAATCGCCGGATGCGCCTACTGACCCTTTTTGGCATACATAAGGCGTTACCCCTTTATTAAGCATCTCAACTAGTGTGAGTGTAATTTCCGGACGAATACCTGAATTGCCGTGTGCATGAACATTGATTCTTCCGAGCATGGCCGCACGAACATATTCCAAGGGCATCGGATCGCCGATACCGGCTGAATGATTATAAACCAAGTACTTCTGGAAATCTTTAACTTGATCGTCATTTAATACGGTTTCGGAGAACTCACCAATTCCGGTATTTACACCGTACATGATTTCATGGTTATCAATTTTTTTCTCCAACATAGCTCTGCAAACTTTAATACGTTCCAAAGCATCGGTATGAAGTTCTACTTTTTCGTTATCTCTGGCAACATTTACAACATTTTCTATTGTTAAGCCGGAACCTTTTATTATATATGTCATTGTTTTTGAATTATAAATTATGAGTTATAAATTATGAGTTATGAATTATGAACGAAAAAACAGAAAATCAGGGATAACGAACGTTTCCGGGTTTACTTTTATATCTGTTGATATGTTTAAACATTATTTCTTTGAATTAGCTTTAATATTATTGGATTGTGATTTTGCAATTAATTTTTGATGTGAATTATAAATCTTACATTCGGTATTAATGATATTTTTTCCTTTTCGAATAATGATTGCCTCAACTGTAATTTTTTCACCGAGTTTTGCACCGTTCAGAAAATCCGTATATAAATTGACACTCGGATAAAAATCTGACATCTCTAATGTTGCAATAGTTGCTCCTATTATCTCATCTGAAATTAAAGCAATCATTCCGCCGTGAAGCATTCCGGCAGGGTTTGTCATTTCAGGTCTTATCATAATTTCTGTTTTTATACTGCCTTCTTCAACATTCAACAAAACAGGTCGAAGCCACATTCCTACAGGCGATGGTGATTGTGTTATTTCTTTCCCTATTTGTGCTTTAAAAAACTCAACTGTTTTATTCATCTTCTAATCTGTTTTTGCAAAAATAATAAATTATTTAACAGAAATAAATGATATTTTTCAATGTATAAATAAGAACTCGGAAAATTTGATAAAAATCGAACAACTTTAAATATTAAAAGAGACAGCATCAAGCTGTCTCTACCGATTGTATTAATTACATTTTTATATTTAATATGTCAGAATCATTTGTTTTCTTTATCAAATTGTTCTTTTGTTGTAATAATTATCTGTTTTTTGTTTGTTTTCTGCAGATAAGAATTTATCGGTTGAACATATTTGGTTTTTAGCGTTTTAATATCGTTTTCAATTCCGAAAATTTCCTTTTCTAAACCTTGCAATCTGTTAAT
This sequence comes from Bacteroidales bacterium, assembly GCA_029932445.1. Taxonomy (GTDB): domain Bacteria; phylum Bacteroidota; class Bacteroidia; order Bacteroidales; family JAADGE01; genus JAADGE01. The sequence continues at coordinate 3,128 of JAOZQB010000110.1, forward strand.
TTGCGAATCCGTCGGTTTGCCCTCGTAAAAAAGAATAAAACCATATAGTTCGCCGAGTTTCTCACGAATTTGCTCTTCTCCGGTAATATTTCCTTTTTTCGTTGCAACCAATCGTTTATGCAATTTACCGGAAATTTTAATAAGTTCACTGAGTTTTTTTGCATATCGTTTACTCATTGTCGGCTTAATTTCTTTGGATTGATTGCGCATATCCAACAATTGCTTATCAAGGAATGCCAATTTTTCCAAAAGATTATATGATTTCATTAAATTTTCCAATCGAACTTGCCGGTCTGCATCCGAATGTTTGGAATTCGGGTTAAGTTTAATTTCAATTTCAGAATTATAGGTTTTTTTGCCTTTTACCAGAACAACTTTATATGTTCCCGGAAGTACCGTAGGTCCTTGCATCGCAAAACCGACTAATTGCGGAGAAGCCGGAACTTTAGGCGGTTTCATTCTGACATACCAAGAGACCTTATTAATGCCTTTTCGTTTTCCGGCAGGTAATTTTGCCAGAAGTTTATTATTCTTATCATAAATTTCAGCGTGCATATCTCCGAAAACATGACGTTTCTTTAAATAATACGTTATAATTGCTGCATCCGAAGGATTGCTCCCTCTATATTCGTCATCACCGGAAAAACTGCCTCCGCGTTGTGAAGTTTCGATATAATAAGGTTTTGTTTTTAAAAATGCAAGATCCGAATTGAGTACTTCGGGTGTGAGTTGTCTCAAAGGTTCAATATCATCAATAATCAGGATACCTCTTCCGTGTGTAGCAACAATTAAATCATTTTCTCGAGGATGTATGACCATATCTTTAACTGAAACTTTCGGGAAATTTGATTTAAACCGTGCCCAGTTTTTTCCGTTATCTATTGATGTGTATAAACCGAATTCGGTTCCGAGAAAAAGTAAGTCGGGATTCACAAAATCTTGCTTAATGATATTGCAAAAAATCGGAATGTTATTTCCGGCAAGTGAAGTCCATGTTTTCCCGAAATCTTCGGTTTTAAAAACATAAGCTTTCATGTCATTGTTTTGATGACCGTCGAAAGTTGCATAGCAAACACCTTTTTTAAAATGTCCGGGGTCAACATAAGAACACCATGTTTTTGCCGGTAAACCGTAAATATTTGCCGTTACATTATGCCAGCTTTTACCGCCGTCGGAAGTAAACTGAATGTTACCGTCATCGGTTCCTGCCCATATAATATTCTTATCAACAGGCGATTCGTTAATCGTAATAATCGAACAATGATTTTCAGCCGTTGAATTATCCAAAGTTAATCCGCCGGTTGTTGCCTGTTGCTGACGTGATTTATCATTTGTAGTTAAATCGGGAGAAATACGTTTCCATGTATCTCCCTTGTTTTCTGAAATATAAAGATATTGGGCACCGACATACATCCGTTTTCCGTCATTGCTGAAAATTAAAGGGGCATTCCAATTAAAACGCAAATCATCTGTTGTTTCATCTTTATACGGTTTTATGGATTTAAACTCGCCTGTAGAAATATCTGATCGTGCATATTGCCCGCCTTGCCATTGCCAATAAACAATATTTTTATCAAAACGATCGGGATAAGCATAAAATCCGTCACCGAAACCGACTTTTTTCCAATCGGAATTAGTTATGCCTCCGGCACTTTCGGACGGTCCGTACCAAGAATTATTATCTTGCAATCCGCCGTAAACATTATAAGGTGTTTGCATATCCGCACTTACATGATAAAATTGAGAAACCGGTAAATTTCGAAACATCGACCATGAACTGCCTTTATCACGAGAAACAAAAACACCGCCGTCGGTTCCGATATATAACAAATTATTATCTTTTGTTCCGATATACAAAGCATGAATATCAGGATGAATGTCACCACCTTCCACGGCAGTTCCTCTGAAATGTTTACCGCCGTCATCACTTACAGAAATATTAAAGCCGGGTTTATACACTCGGTTCTTTTTAATAGGGTCGGCAACAATATTCCCGAAATAAAACGGACGTTCGTTAATGACTCTTGTTTTATTAACTTTTTTCCAAGAATTTCCGGCATCTTTTGAACGATACAAAGCCGTTTCTTCAGCTTCAATTAAAGCATAAACCGAAGTATCAACGGGTGATATGCTTAATGCAATACGTCCTTTTTCTCCTTTCGGAAGATCTTTTTTTAATTTTGTCCACGTTTTTCCGGCATCTGTTGATTTATACAATCCGCTGCCTTTTCCGCCTGAATTAAAATAATATGCCGATCGATGAAATTGCCACATTCCGGCATATAATACATTCGAATTTAAGGGATTGATAACAATATCGCTGCAACCGGTGTTTTCATCAACATATAATATTTTCTGCCAAGTTTTTCCGCCGTCGGTTGTTTTATAAAGACCGCGTTCTTTATTAGGACCCCAAAGATGTCCTAATGCTGCAACATATACAATATCGGAATTATTCGGGTCAATTTTAATTCGGTTAATACGTTCCGTATTTTTCAAACCGACAAATTGCCACGTATCACCGCCATCGGTTGTTTTAAAAATACCGTTTCCTACGGAAGTCGTGTTTCTTGTCCACGGTTCGCCGGTTCCTACCCAAACGGTTTCGGGATTTTTTTGATCAATCCGGACTGCACCGATACATTGCGTATATTTATCAAAAACGGGTTTAAAAGTTACACCGCCGTTTTTTGTTTTCCAAACACCGCCGCCTGCTGTTCCTACATACAGAATATTCGGATTTTCATTAAGGGCATCCAAAGCAGCAATTCTGCCGCTCATTGTAGCCGGTCCGATTTGTCTGGCACGAATTGCTCCGAAGGTATTATTATCAATTTTAATTGTTGTTTGTGCATATAATCCGCTGACAGACAGCAGAAAAACACTGATAATTATGATTGTTTTTTTCATTTGCTCCTGTTTAATAATTTATAAAAAGATACTGTAACAAATTCAATATGACCGCAAAGTATCAGAAATTCTAATTTATTTTTCACCGTCTTCTTTTTTCTCTGCTTTTACCGGACGTGTAAACATACTGTCATCAACCGGAACATTAAATTTAACGCTGTCAACAGAGATTTGATTAACCGTTTTACCTTTCATTTTTGTTTCCATACTGAAAGGGAAAATAACTCCGTCAACATCCTGATAATTACTTTGATAACTCTCAAATTCCATTTCCGTTCCTCTGATGTCTTTCTTTAATTGAGTTTTTAATATGACAAAATTTTCAGCATCCATATAAATAAAACTGACATCACCTTCTTTTACTTCCGTTGTATCCGTTTTATTTTTCTTGGGTTTTTCAACCATCTTTAATTTATACACTTCCGTTCCTTCCATATCTTCTTTACCGATAAGTTCCAAACTTTGAACTTTATCTTTCCAATTCCACAATTTCCCGGTTAAATCCGATTGATCTTTCATCTGATCAACTTCGTCAGGACTCATATCTTGCGGTTCGTCAGTTCCCATCATCGGAGCAACCATCCAACCGTCTGTTCCGTCAAAAGCTCGTACCATTTTACTTCCTTGAATCACAGCTTCGGTACGTATTTTACCGCCTTGAGTAATCAGTTGACTAAAAGGAAATTCCATCCCTTGCATCATAACTTTTCCGTACATTTGAACAGACTCTGCTTTACTTAATTTCTCAGTATTCATTGTTTCAAAATGCTTTGCTAAAATCTCGTCTAAGTTTAAATCTTGAGCATTTCCGGAAAGAACAAAAGCAAATATTAAAGCAATTGTAAGTTTGATTAATTTCTTCATGTTTTTTAAGTTTTTATATGAATATTAGAAAATTCAAATTTAAGCATTAATACGGTCAATTCCTAAATCATTCATCAAAAGGAAATTGCTGTTTGTTATAATTTTAAGTAGGATTTAACAATTTTTTGCAATTCGGTGCCTTTTGTCAAAGTCATCATGTGCGAACCGGTTTTTACGATGTAATCCGGATTTTTTATATTTCTTAAGGGAATGGTGTGGTCAGTATCTCCGTGAATATGAATGATTTTGGTGTCATTTGTTTTTCTTTCCCAATTAACAATCATATTAACGGAACGTTTCATAAATATTTTATTCTTATTTTCCAACATCGATTTGCATATTGCACGTTCTGTTTTGCTGTCGGGTTCTACAACAATCTGTGCAAGCGGTGCCGCCTTATGTAAAAAATTGCCGCCGAATAATTTGTTCAAGGGAAGCGTTTTCATAAAACGATATCTAAACGGTAATTCGGTTCTGTTTTCTGCACTTGAAATAATAATGACTTCTTCAGGATGCAAAAATTCCGACATCTCAACAGCAAGCATTCCCCCGAGCGAAACACCGACAATTGAATATCTTCGGGAGGTATCAATTTGATTTGCTAAGCTATATGCATAGGATTTCATTGTTTCATCTTTTTCGGGAATGATGTAATGAATATGCACTGTATCAAAATCCGAAAATTTAAAATATTTGTAAATACGATAATCGGAACCTTGCCCGGGAATGAGGTAAATTGTTTTTCGATTTTGTGCATTTGTTTGACCGAAAATCAATAAAAAAGGTATCAATAATTTAAAAATATAAGAAGTCATCATATGTCTGTATGAATTATTTGTTTTTTAAATAAAATTGCGTCAATTTAATTCTAAAATTAAAAATATTCCTAAACTTCTAAAAATATTCTTAAATTTACATCTAAAAATATTAAATCATATAAAACCAAATAAAATGAAACGATTTTTTAGTTCTTTTTTATTAACAAGCATTCTTTTTTTGTTTGCCGGCAATTTGCAAGCTCAAGAATTGACAATTTTGCATACCAATGATATGCACTCAAAATTAATGGGTTACGGACCTGAAAGCGAATACGATCCGGAAATTATTAATAATGATAATACTTTGGGCGGCTTTGCACGTTTAGCAACATTATTTACACAAGAAAAATCAAAAAATCCGGATGCTACACTCATTTTAGATGCAGGCGATTTTATGATGGGCAGTTTGTTTCATGTTGCAGAAGAAAAAACCGGTTTTCAACTTCACTTAATGAAAGAAATGGGTTACGATTACACAACCATCGGAAATCACGAATTTGATTTCGGACCTGAAGCATTTGCAAATATGCTGAATGCTGCAGAAAAAAAAGGCGGTTATCCTAAAATTGTTTGTTCAAATATTATTTTTGATAAAAACTCGAAAGATGATGATGCCCTTGAAAAATTATTTAACGATAAAAAAATATTACCTTACAGTGTTGTAAAAAAGAACGGTTTAACAATAGGGATATTCGGTCTTTTAGGAATTGATGCAGCAGATGTTGCTCCCGCAAAAAAGCCGGTAACTATTGAAAAACCTGAAGATGCTGCCGAAAATACGGTAAAAATGTTAAAAGAAATATATAAACCTGATTTAATTATTTGCTTGTCACACAGTGGGTTTTATCCTTCCGAAGACGGAAAATCTTATGTCGGAGAAGATATTGAATTGGCAAAAGAAGTTCCCGGTATTGATATTATCATCAGCGGGCATACGCATGTAAAAATTACAAAACCGATTAAAATTAATAATACATATATTGTTCAAACAGGTAGTTATGCTTACGATCTCGGAGAAATTAATTTGAATGTAGAAAACGGTAAGATTGACAAATTTGATTACCGATTAATTCCGGTTGATGATAAAATTAAAGGTAATGAAAACATTACGGATCAAATTAACGAACAAATTATTTATATCAACAAACACTATCTTTCAAAAATCGGACTTTCTTATGATACAAAAGTCGGGCAAACAAATTTTGATTTAAATATTAATTATCATAATCTAAAAAACAGCAATCTCGGACCTTTTGTTGCCGATGCCGATAAATATTATTTAAAAGAAAACGGTATTGATGCCGATTTCAGTATGGTCGCTTCCGGAACCATCCGTGAAAATATTCTGAAAGGACAAAAAGGCATCCTCAGTGTTTCGGATATGTTCAGAGTGATGTCACTCGGAAAAGGTTACGACGGTATCCCCGGCTATCCGTTGGCAAAAATATACATTACCGCAAAAGAAATTAAAAAATTATCGGAGATTTTGGTCATGTCACGAGCTTCCGGCGGAGACGGCTATTTATACACTTCAGGATTAAAAGTTTACATCAATCCTAAAAAGATGATGCTTCGTAAAGTTCAAAAAATTGAACTCAACGGAAAGCCATTGGATTTTTCAAAAAAGAATAAAAAACTATACAGTATAACGGCTGATACATACTTATTGAGCTTTATCGGAAGAATTAAAAAAATGAGCCACGGATTGGTTACCGTTATTCCCAAAGACAAAAACGGAAACCCCGTTTCGGATATGAAAAATCAACTTATTGATATTAATCCGGACAAACAGGGTATTCAAGAAGCCAAAGAATGGATTGCTTTAATTGAATATCTGAAAAGTTTTAAAACCGGCAGCGAAAATCTCCCGCTTATTCCGGAGAACTATAAAAAAGGAGATGAGAGTTTGGTTGAGGAGTCTGAATAATTAATA
>JAOZQB010000111.1:0-792 GCA_029932445.1 Bacteroidales bacterium
AGGTAAAATTTTGGAGAAAATGAATTCTTCGGTAATTGATGCGTTAAATCAAAAAAATTCGAATAATAAAGACGGAATGGATATTGCTTTATGTACTTTTGATTTAGATAAAAACAAATTATATTTTGCCGGAGCAAATAATCCTGTTTTATTGGTTACAGAAGAAAAATCACAAATTATCAGAGGAAATAAATACGGATTGGGCGGTTTTTCTTCAATGTTGTATGAACGCAGAAAAGAAATATTTGATAATGTTATTAATATGTACGATACCCATGAAATTGATATCTTACCTAATATGTCAGTTTATTTATTTTCAGATGGTTTTCAAGATCAAATAGGTCATGAAAAGAGTAAAAAATTAAGATCAGTTAATTTTTATAATCTATTAAAAGAGAATCATTATAAAAATGCTGATTTGCAAAAAGAAAATTTAAATAACTTTTATACTACTTGGAAAGATACAGAAGAACAAGTGGATGATATTGTTGTTATAGGAATTAAATTATAAATTATAAAAACTCATAAAAAAGATGAAAAATTTTAAATACATTGTTGTAATTTTGTTTATTGTTTTATCTGCATTCAAACTATCTGCACAAAATATTATTCAACCCGAAAAGAAAAGTTATGAAGATTCAACCGGACTTTTATACTGGAATAAAGATGTTCCTGTGTATTTGCATTTATCTTCAACACCTGACGGACAAGGAAATTTACTGAAAAGCAAAATTCATGCAAAATATACCAATCCGTTTTATTTTGATACTGAAGGAATCAATTATATGCGAA
>JAOZQB010000111.1:802-9613 GCA_029932445.1 Bacteroidales bacterium
ACTCGCAAAACTGTTAATCCGCACATTGAAATTTTATGGGAAGTTTATGCCGACGGTAAAACCCCTGTATCAAAAGTTCACTTTAAGGGTGCAAAAAAATACAGTATCGGAAATAAAACATATTACGGAAAAGGATTACATGTTACAATCAGTTCAACAGATGCCGGCTCAGGTATTGAAAACATTTATTATTCTGTTAATTCAAGTCGGTATCAAAAATATGAACATGAAATTACACCCGACCCGAACAATGCTGTATGCCAATTAAAATATTATGCAACGGATAAAGTCGGAAATTTTGAAGATGTTAATAAAAACGAAGTTGAGTTTTTTATCGATGAAGAAGCTCCTGAAACATTTCACAACATTACAAATATTGATTTAGAAAGAAGTATCATCGCCTTAAATACTAAGATTTATCTTAATGCAAGTGATGCAAAATCAGGATTAAAAACTACATATTATAAATTTGATACAGGTCCTTATATTCAGTATAACGGTAATATTCTCCCTTTAATACAATTAACCGAAGATAACCATACTTTAAGCTATTATTCCGTGGATAAAGTCGGCAATAAAGAAACCCCAAAAATATTTCAATTCTTCTTGGATAAAAGTGCACCAATATTAACTTCCGGTGTTCTCGGAGATCGTTTTATCGTAAATGACAAAATATATTTTTCTGGAAGAACTAAACTGAAATTAACGGCTGTTGATAATAAGTCCGGAGTAAAAGAAGTAAAATATGCCCTTGACGGGTCTGAATTTAAAAAATACGATCAACCGTTTTATTTACCGAAAAAACCGGGATTTCATATCGTAAAATATTATGCCGTTGATCGAATGAATAATAATACCGGAGTGGGAGGGAGCAATTACAAAAAATATAAATATTCTACAAAAAAAATATATGTTGATTTAGTCGGACCGTCATTAAACCATTCATTTATCGGAAAACGTTTTTATACTCGTGACACTGTATTTCTCGGTAAGAAATCGAAAATTAAATTGACCGCATCAGATGCTGAATCAGGTTTGCAGTATATTTCATATTCAATTGACGGGCAACAAAAAGAAAACATGTATAAAGAACCGTTCTCGGTTTCAGGAAACGGAAATCACATAATTGAATATTTCGGTTATGATAATGTAAATAATCGAAACATCGGTCGTTTTTATGTGATTGTGGATGAAAATCCGCCTGAACCTGCATATACTTTCAGTGTAAAACCTTACAAAACTGAAAACGGATTAAACGTTTTTCCGTCTTATGTTATGGTGTATCTTTCGGGTGTCGATCAAATGACCGGAACAGAGCAAATATTTTACTCGGTAAACGGAAGTATAGAGAAATTATATACTACGCCTATTACAGGTTTCAAAAAAGGTGAAAATACTTTAAAATTTAAAACGGTTGATAAACTCGGAAACGAAAAATATGATGAAGTCAGTTTTATAATTGAATAGTCTTTCGTCAAATAAACTAAAGTGCTGAAAATAATTTATTTTCAGCACTTTAGTTTATTTTTATTTTAGAAATAAATTATACGGCTTTTATCGTAAAAGGAATATCAAAAATTTGGGATAAATCTTCCGCCAATTCTTCATTATCTTCATCATCACCTTCAAAATACCACGTAATTGAAATCTCTTTTCCCTTTTTATGATATTCGGTAAACAGAATCAGAATCTGCAAAATGTTTTTATACGATAAGCTGTTTAATATACTGATATTGAAGATACAATTAATTTTGCAATCAATTTTAGACATTTCATTTTCTGTCCAATTTAAAACTTTTTCGTAAATTTCTTGATAGATATTATCGGAAAATGACGGACCGGAAATTTCAAATTGACAATTTTCAACGGATAAATTGACTTTGGGTGTATTTTTTGTTTCATGTATGAATATTTCTTCCATAATTTTGAGTTCTTTTATTGTATGATTTTTTCTCGTATACGTAAGAATGGTAAAAAGGTTTCATTGAAGAATAACAAAATGTTTTCAGGAAAAAAAACAATAAGTTGTTTTACTTGATTTTCAATATATTTTGATAATTATATGAAACATTTTTTCATTTTGTACGTATGATTATATAACTCCGAACTGATTTATTTATGAACTTTGAAATTGATTCTGATATTATTAATAAAACACATTGTGATAAAGATTTCATATGTTTGAAAGAAGAAGCTGAAGATAACATTTGCAAAATAAATAAATGTTTTGACGATAAATTTTGCAGCATTTCTAAAGCCAAATTCGAAAATTGTATCAATTGTTTTTCATTTGGATATTCTCGTATGTGTAAATGCCCTGTTCGTATTGAAATCTTTAAGAAGTACGGAATCTGAGAATTCTTCGGGTATTAATTTTATGTGTTATTTTTATATTTTGTTTTAACTTTGTATAAAATATGATGCAGGTGCAAAAAAGAATAGTCCAACTTCTGTTGTTTATAATAATTATTTCAGGATTTTTTCTGAAATCAATTTCTCAAACAAAAAATTCTTCGGATAGTTTAAATATCATTTTAAACCGGTCAAATACCGATTCCGTAAAACAAATAATGTTGATGCAATTATTTGATTATCAGCAGACAATTAACTGGACAAAAGCTATTGAAACAGCTGAAAAAGGGACGGAATATTTTAAAAATTTAAATCCGAATTATGCTTTATATTGGAATACGGAACTCGGGAAAATTTATTTAGATCAAGGTTTGTATCTTTCTTCTTTAGTTTCCTTGAAAGAAGCAAAGGAAATATGTGAAAAAAATAAATTGAATAAAGGTGAAGTCTTACTTTATATGGCGAAAAACTTTTATCTTCAAGGGAAATATTCAGAAAGTATAAATTATTACGATATTGCCCAGAAAGAATTTAAAAAATTAAAAAAAACAGATACTGACCTGGCATTAAAGAGGATTGCAAAAATTTATAATAAATTGGGAATTGTTTATGAATTAAAAGGTGGTATTGAAAAATCAGAATATTATTTTAAAAAAGCACTTACATTACGCGAAGAAATCGGTGATACATGCGGAATAATTGATTCTTATACTTCTTTGGGATATTTTTATGATGTCATAAACAATAATGATTCTGCAATTACTTACTTTTCTGAAGGCTTAGAATTATGTTCGGAATATAACAATTATCATTATTTCAATGATTTGCATTTATTCAGAAGTGCAAGTTATTTAAAGCAAAGAAAATATGAAAAAGCGTATTCGGATATTGACACTGCAAGAATTTATTCAGAAAAAAAACAAAAATTTGATTTGGCAAGAGTTTATTTTTATTATGCCAAAGCAGATTTTGCAACGAACAATTTTAAAATTTTAAATAAACATATTAAAAAATCATTTCAATATATAGATTCTTTTCATCTAATATCTTTAAAATTATCGCTTATTGATTTATTTGTTGATGCAAGCATTAAGCAAAAAGATTATAAGAATGCGTTTGTGCATTTAAAAGAAAAAAATAAAATTTCCGAAGAAATCTATTCCGAAAAATTATACAATGTTGAAAAAAGTTTGGAATCGGAAAATAAAAAACGGAAAATTATAGAATTGGAAGAACAATCTAAAAAACTTAAATACACAAATAAAATCTATTTAATAACGATTGTATTAAGTTTCATATCCTTTTTATTGGTTATCCTATTTATTTTTTCTAACAGAAGTAAAAATAAAAAATTAAATAAACGGAAAAATTACTTTCAGACACTTTTTAATAATTCACCGTTCGGAATAGCGGTAATTGAGAATACAGGTAATATTTCGGATGTCAATCAATCGTTACTTAAAATATTAGGATCCCCTTCAATTACTAAAACGTTTAAATTCATAAATATATATAATTTGAAGAATCTTAAAGAAAGTGGTTTTACGGAAGATTTTGAAAATGTATTAAAAACAGGTATACTCACAGAGCGAGAATTTAGTTATACTTCCGAATGGGGTAAAAAAAACATATTAAGAAGCATTAATATTCCTTTGAAGAATGAAAAAGGTGATGTTGATCTTATTTATTCAATTATTGAGGATATCACAAATCGAAAAAAAAATGAACAAAGTATTCTGAAATTATCCGAAATAGTTAAGCAAAGTACGGTTTCAATTATTATAACGGATAAATACGGAGTAATAGATTATGTTAATCCCTATTTTACTGAAATAACAGGCTATTCTGAAGAAGAAGCTGTCGGTAATAATCCTAACATTTTGAAATCCGGACTAACACCTGAAAAAACCTATAAAAATTTATGGAAAACATTAAACGAAGGTAAAACATGGAGAGGTGAATTTATTAATAAAACCAAATTCGGTAAAAATCTTTGGGAAAGTTCTATTATTTTTCCCCTAAAAAATGATAAAAATCAAGTCATTAACTACATCGGTTTTTTACAGGATATCTCTGAAATGAAGTTATTACAGGAGTCGATGCAACAAAAGGAAATAAAACTCAAAGAATTAAACAAAACAAAAGATAAATTCTTTTCAATTATTGCTCATGATTTAAAAAATCCTTTCGGTGCAATTTTATCGCTCTCGGATTTGTTGTATCAAAATTTCGATGTGTATGATAATCAAAAAAAGAAAGATTTGATTCATATTATTTCGGAAGGCGCAAAAAATACATATGATTTATTAGAAAATTTATTGACTTGGTCTCGTTCGCAAAAAGGTGATATTAATTTCAATCCCGAAAAACTGTTATTAAACAAACTTATTTCCGATAATATTAAATTATTGTCTGATATGGCTTTGAAGAAGAAAATTTCAGTATTTTTTGAACCCGAAGAAGAAATTGAGATTTATGCGGATTTTAATATGCTGAATTTTGTTATCAGAAATTTATTGACAAATGCTTTAAAATTTACGCCGCAACAAGGAGAAATCAGATTTTCCGTCGAAAATAAGAAAAAAAAGACGGTTTTTTGTATAGAAGATACGGGTATAGGGATGAATACAGAACAACTGAACGCTTTATTTAAAGTTGGTCAAACATATTCCGGAAAAGGGACAGAAAATGAAACCGGAACAGGTTTAGGCTTAATTTTATGTAAAGATTTTATTGATTTTCATAAAGGAAAAATCCGAGTTCAAAGTGAACTCGGAAAAGGCAGTACGGTTTGTGTGGAATTGCCGAAAAAATAAATCAGATAATTTTTACATTATCTTCCGGATAAGCATCCGGCGTTGTTTCCGTATCTAAATATACTTTTACAATACCTCTCGAAGGAATTGATATTTTTATTTTATTTCCGTTATCCCAAGTATTCATTTTAAGATTAAACTGTTTTGTTTTACCGTTTTTGTATTCAGCTTTAAGATGAACGGGAACCGGAAAACCTGTTTTATTTTTTATAATAACATCAATTTTATCTTTAGCGGAATTGTCAATTTTGTCGATACTTAAATCAGCATAGCCCAAATCAAAAAACCACGGTTTCCAGAACCAAGCCAAATCTTCTCCGGCAACTTCATTAAAAGTGAAGAAAAAATCAAAGGGCATAGGATGTTTTCCGTTCCAACGTTTTGTAAATAAATTAAGACTTTTTGCAAACTTTTCTTTACCGAGATAGTTGTACAGCAAATAAAAAGCAGCAGAAGGACGATTATACGAATGAAAACGATAGGCATAACGTCCGACATTGTTGGTATTTATCATCATCGGAACATCATTATAGTTTCCGGCAGACTTATTATATGCTGCAATATTTCTTTTAAATAAGACATAACCGGGGTCATCGGTATATTTTTCAACAATTAATTGCGGAAAAAAAGTAATAAGACCTTCATCCATCCAGGCATATTTTTGTTCGTTCAGTCCGGTATAAAACGGAAAATACGAATGTCCGATTTCGTGTGCCGTAAGATAAATGGTAGATGTAAGACTTCGAGCTTCGCCGCAATTAGTCATTCCGGGAAATTCCATTCCGCCGCCGCCGTTAAAATCGGTAATTTGAGGATAAGGGTAGGGAACACCGGGAATTTCTTCGGTATAAAATTTCAAAACCTTACTTGCAATATCTGCAACTTTTTTAAAATATTCTGATGTCGGTTTATAAACGGCATTTACGGAAACTCTTCGGTCTCCGGATTGTATGCTTGTTGCATCCCAATAATAAGTTTTGCTCATTCCGAAAGCAAAATCAGGTGTTTGTTCCGATTTGAATTTCCATGTATGGAATTCGGATTTTTTCATAATATTTCCTTTTTTACGATCTTCTGCGGTAATAATGTGAATGATATCATCTGTTTTTAAAGACTTTTTAAAACGCTTAATGTATTTGTCTGTATATAAGTCGGATATGTTTTGTAAAACGCCGGTTGCCCAAAGTTGGTAATCGCCCGGAACTGTAATACTTATATCAAAATCTCCGAAATCGTTATAAAATTCCTGATTTCCGGAATGACCGTGCGTATTCCACCCTACAATATCATCATACACCGTCACTTTCGGATACCAATAAGCAATCATAAAATTATCTTTTTCATAAGTTCCCATACGAATAGGAACGGTACCGGGTAAAATAAACTCCCATTCAATTTCTACTTTTGCGGATGTTTTAGGATATATATTTTCAGGTAATTTAATTCGTAAAATTGATTGTCTGTCAGAAACATTATCTGAATTTACATTAATCGATTTTCCGTTAAAAATAATTTTTTTTATTTGAACACCGTCTGTAATATCAATGGCTCCGATATCCCAATCTCTCGAATTTCCTTTCTTAAAAATATCCTGATACAAATTAAAATACATTTCTTTCAATGTATCATTGCTGTTATTGGTATAAGTTATAATTTCATTACCTGAAAGCAAACGTGTTTCAGGATTAAATTTTGCCACAATTTTATAATCCGTTTTATTTACAAAATAGGCCTTTCCGGGTTCGCCTGACAATGAACGTGTTCCTTTTTTATACGCTTGCCGAATTTCTTTTTGCATAAATAAGTCAGCCGTTTTAAGTTGAGAAAAAGAATTAACAGTAAGGAATATTACTGATACGGAGATAATTATTTTTTTTATCATTTTAATATGATTTACAATTAACATAACAAATTTAAAAAATATTATATCAATAATTTAAAAAATCTACATATAATATTTTACTGATGACAAAATACATTTTATGTAACGTTTATAGTTTGAAATTTAACGATTATAAGAAAACTCCCGTCACATATATAATTTATCTTTTCGATTTGCGTTTTTTTATTTTCTTTGTTTTCTTTTAACTAAAATAAACTTTTATGAAAACTTTAAAACCTTTTATTATTTCCTTATTTGTTGTATTTATTGCATTGAATATCAGCTCCTGCAAGAAAGATGAAAATCATCTGGGCAAGAAAAAGCTGAAAGATGTTTTGGTGTGGTCAGCCGTATTTTCCGATAATGAAGATAATGCCGATTTTATGAATGTTCCGGCAGTTGACGAAAATGATAATATTTTTATATTTTCTTTTTCAGAGAATACATATACAATTAAATCTTATACAAAAGACGGAGTTTTAAATTGGGAAACTCAAATCGGTGATAAAATAAAAAGTCACTTGGTATACAAATCCGGCAAAATAATTTTCATTTCTTATGATGATAATGCCGTGAGCAATTATCTTAATTGCCTTGATTCAAAAACCGGCAATTCCCTTTGGAAAGAACAAACTTACTTTTCAGGTTCTGCATTAGCTCTGACAGATAACGGAATTATTACGGTAAATAATTTTAATCAAAATGATAATGATAATCTTTGCAAATACAGTTATGAAGGTGCCTTATTGCAGAATACGAAAATAAATAATCCCTATTCGGAAGAATTTAGGGCAATGTCCGTATTTAACAATAATATTTATCTCGTAGGCGGAATAGGAAATACATCATTGGCTGATTTATATATGTTTTCGGATAACGGAAGTACTTTTACAAAAGATTGGAATTTGACATTTTCATCAGATAACGGTTTTGCCGTGAGTGAAAATAATGTTTCATGTGATTTATCGGTAAATAAAAACGGAGATGTTTATTTAATAACAGACAAAAATTTATATTCTGTTTCGAATTCGGGAGCCGTTAATTGGAAAGATGAAAATATTGGTGAAGATTTAAGCGGTTCCGGAATTTATAAATATACGACCATAACCGATTCATCCTTTATTTTAGCCGGTGACGGAACAACTTTATATAAATTTACACCCTCGGGTTTAAATGTTTGGGATTTTCCTGAAGAAGCAAGTTATCAAAACGGTCCCGTAATCGGTAATAACGGTATTTACTATACGGCAGAATCCGGAGGTTTAGGATTTTCGGGAATAAAAGCAATAAATTTTGACGGAACTTTTTATTGGAATACTTTGACGCCGGCAGTTAATGAACATACCGTTTTGCTGCATAACGGAAATTTAATTGCAATCGAAAACGGTGAAATCAGTTGCATAGAAACAGAATCCGGAGGGTTATCCGAAGATTCATCTTGGCCTAAAATTTATTATGATTACGGAAATACTTGTTGTAATCAAAAATAATTTGTTTTTAGTGTAAAATTTCAAGGGTCTATGTTGATTTAAGTGGATAAAAATATTTTATAAACCCCAATTAAGGTTTAATAATAAGGTTCTATTTTATAATATAGTGGGTTGATTATTTTATAAATACTTTTTCTTAATTAAGGTAATAAGGTTTTGAAAACCGAGTAAATCTTTTTTTACTAAGGTTAAAAAACTGTAAATAAGGTTTATACAACAACAAATAAAACCTTATATATTATTTTAACCTTAGCAGAAATAATGTTGAAAA
>JAOZQB010000112.1 GCA_029932445.1 Bacteroidales bacterium
CGTTTGCAATAACCGGTATTTTTTCTTTAAGAAAAACAGTCCATTTTTTCATCTTAAATTTATTAGCTTTTACTATAATTTTCTTGATAATAGGAGTAATGGGTTACGGTTGGTACATTATGAAAATCGCAACTTTATTTTTAGCAATGGGGTTGCTTACCGGAGTTGCCATGAAATATAATCCGAATGAAATAACCAAACATTTTCTGGACGGTGCAAAAGATATTATGTCTGCGGCAATCGTCGTAGGACTTGCCGGAGGAATCGTTATTATTCTTCAGGAAGGAAAAATAATTGATACGATTTTGCATTCTATGGCGGAAGGAATGAAGGATTTCGGTAAGGTTGCTTCCGTGGGTATTATGTATCTTATTCAAACGGTAATTAATATTGTTATTCCTTCGGGCTCGGCAAAAGCAGCCATTACAATGCCCATTATGGCGCCTTTTTCTGATTATATCGGAATTTCGCGTCAGGCAACCGTTGTTGCTTTTCAATTCGGTGACGGATTTACGAATATGATAACACCTACATCGGGTGTTTTAATCGGTGTGCTTGGTGTGGCAAAAATTCCTTATGATAAATGGGTGAAATGGATTACACCTTTTATGATTGCATTAATTATTCTTGGGTTTTTATTATTAATCCCTACAGTAACGATGAAACTTAACGGTTTTTAGGGAAATGTTTTTCTCCGAGTTCATAAACCCATTTTTTTACTTCTTGAGCCCATTCCAAATGTGTTTTTGAATCATCGAAAGTAGTGTAGGGGATAGGTTTTCCGAAAGCAATTTTAATGGTTGCATTTCGTTTTTTAAAAACTTCGCCCGGTAATAAAAAGAATTCCAGGTTTGCTTTAATTCCTAAAAATTTTCTGATTTTTGCCCAACGATAAAATTTTCTTGAGTTTTCTCCGTCAACAAACATGGGTATAATATCTCTTTTAAACATAACGGCATTTCTGATAAAACTGCGATGCCAAAATCCGTCATCCATTTTTCCTTTAATTTTTCGGGCAACTTTTCCGGCAGGAAAAATTAAAATTTGAGTATCATCATCATCCAAAGATTGATCTATTTTATCCATTTTACCTTTTTCATTTCTTCTCAAAATGCTGACGGGAAGAAATATTTCTTTTGCATTTTCAACATGCAAAAACATTTCATTGGCAACTAATTTTATTTTTTTATATTTTTCTGTAAGTAAGTATATTGAAGCACCAAAATCTGCACCGCCAAAGGGATGATTTCCGGCAATAATATATTTTCCGGTATCGGGTAATAATTCTTTGTTGTAACCGATAACTTTATAATTCAAATTCTCAACGACACCGTTAACAAAATCAAGACCGTATTTATCATGTATCTTTTTTAAAATTTCATTAATTTCAGTTTCATGAAATGATTTTTTTATTCGATTAACAATAAATTTCGGAAGATTTTTGACAATTTTATTTTCCTGATTTCTGATTATTTGCTCAATATCAAGCTGTTGATATGTCATGTCAGAATTATTGTTTTTTTGATTCTCTTTATTCATTTTACAAATTTAACTTAAAGATTGTTTTTTAAATTATAAACGATTTTTTTAATTTCTTGAGCCCATTCGACTAATTCTTTGCTGTTATCAAATGTCTTATATGATATCGGTTTTCCGAAAATTACATTAATTGTTTGGTTTGCTTGCTTAACAAGTTCCTGTGGTAATAAAAAGAGTTCAATATCAGTTTTTAATCTTAACGTTCTTCTTGCATTGGCTACACGATAAAATTTTTTAGAATTTTCCGCATCGATAAAAACAGGAATAATATCTCTTTTAAATTCAACGGCATTTCTGATAAAACTTCTGTGCCATTTTCCGTCGTCTAATATTCCGTTGTATTTCCGCGCAACTTCTCCTGCAGGAAAAGTCATCATTTGAGTATCTTCCGATGCCATTGCTTTTATAATGGCTTCTTTAGCTTTTTTTGAATTGTGCTTGAAAACATTTACGGGTAAGAAAATGTCTTGTAAGGGTTTAACATGCATTAACAATTCATTTGCAATAGCTTTGATATTTTCATAATTGTCACTAATTGAGAGTACTGCAGCAAAAAAATCAATTCCGCCAAGCGGATGATTACCGGCAAATATGTATCGTCCTTCAGGCGGAATATTTTCTTTATTAAAGAAATTACAATTTATATTTAGATATTCCATTGATTTTTTAATAAACTCAATTCCTTGTGTTTCACCTGCATATTCAGTAATTTTATTTAATTCATCTTCCCTGATAATTTTTTTGATGTATCGGACGGCAAAATTCGGCATATTTTTTATATATCGATTCTTTTGAGATCTTATAACTTTTTCAATATCAACTTGAAAAGTTTTATCCGAAGTATTATTCATAGATATAAAAAAATAATTATTATTTTTACTGTTTGTAAAAATAAAAAAATCTCTTTTACTATGAAATTTTTTAGTTTATTATTCAGTTTATTATTTTTATTATTCACAACGGTTTTTTCTCAATCTGATAATGAAGAATATCAACAAGCCGTTGGCTATTTCAAACAAGCCAATACATTTAAGCAAAAATTTGATTTTGATAATGCCGAATTATATTTTGCAAAAGCAGCAGAATTATTTCAAAAAAATCATTATATCGGTAATTATATTCAATGTCGTTATTCGATTTCTGACATTGACATTCAGACAAATAAATTTAAAGACGCTGAAGTTATATTAGATGAAATAGAAGCTTTAGCTAAACAAAAATACGGTGAAGAAAATAAATTTTTAACGAATATTTATTTCGGGCAGGGATTAGTTGCTGCATATAAAGGGAAAACGGATTCTGCGATTGTTTTTTATTTTCAAGCATCTCAACTTAATGATAAATTTGATACTCAAAATAGTTTTTTAAAATCAAATATTTACGGTAGTTTGGGAAATGCTTATTCTGATAAAGGAAATTATAGAAAAGCATTAGAATATTACATGAAAGATTTGAATATTAAAAAAGGATTTGTGGGAGAAAATCATCCGATGCTTGCCGTAACTTATAATAATATTGCAAATGTTTATCAATCTAACGGTGATTCAAAATCGGCTTTGGAATATATTGATAAGGCATTGAAGCTGAGTATTGCGGCCTACGGAAAAAATAATCCGGAAACAGCTAAATATTACAGCAGTAAAGGCAGTATATTTGCTGAAAATGATGAATATGATTTGGCATTGGAATATTTTAATACGGCATTATTAATTGATAAATCTATTTACGGAAATAATCATAAATCAATAGCGGATATTTTGAATAATATCGGTATTATTTATAATAAAAAAGGTGAAACGGATAAAGCATTAATTTCTTTTAAAGACGCTTACGATATTCAATTAAGAGTTCTGGGTGAAAATCATCCCGATATTGCAGGAACATGTAATAATATCGGATATATCTTGGAACAGCAGGGAAAAAAAGAATCCGCATTGAAATTTTATCAAAAAGCAATCGAAATCAAAAAACAATATTACGGTGAAAATCATCCTGAATTGGCAAGCTATTATAACAATATCGGAAATAATTATACAAAACGAATGGAGTATGATAATGCTTTAAAATATTTATTAAAAGCAGCACAAATCTTAGAATCAAATTACGGAAATAAAAATACGATTTTGGTCAATATTTATGCAAATATCGGAGAAATTTATGTTAAAAAAGATGATTTTCATAACTCTTTAATGTATTATCAAAAAAGTATTGCTGCCAATGTCAGAAATTTTAATCCCGAACCGAATGATTATTTTTTAAATCCTGTATTGAAAAATTATACCAATGTTAATAAACTTCTTATTTCTTTAGAAGGTAAAGCACAAGCATTCAATGCCTTATACCAGAAGGATTCATTGTATAATTTTATAAGAGCAGCTTATGAAGATTATATTTTATGTGATTCCGTAATTATTGAAGCCAGAAAAACGGTTATAAAAAAAGAAGATAAAATTAATTTGGGAAATAATGCCAGAAAAATATATGAGCAAGCGGTTATTACTGCTATCGGATTATCCTATATAACGACCGATAAAAAGGAACAAGCATATTATGAAGAACAAGCTTTTATTTTTGCTGAGAAAAATAAAGCAGCTGTTCTGTCTGATGCGGTTTCGGCTGCAGAAGCGGCTTCCTTTTCCGGAATTCCCAAAGATGTTACGGACAAAGAGAAACATTACAAGATTGAAATTTCAGGAATCGAAAAATCCATTGCTTTGGCAGTTAATAATAAGGAACTTGGTCGTTTAAATCAAAAATTGTTTGACTTAAATAATGAACTCAGAGATTTTAATAAACAAATTGAAACGGATTATCCTAAATATTATGAATCTAAATATAAAACAACAACATTTAAATTGAAAGATATTCAGAAATATTTAGATGATGAATCAGCCGTTAGAAGTTATTTTATCGGAGAATTTTATATTCTTATTTTTACCGTAACTAAAGACAATTTATATATAGAATATTCGGATAAACCTGATAATTTATATGCACAAATTAAAGAATTCAATAAAAATATTACTTCCGGATATGCCACGGCTTTTCCGAAATATTTAACATCGGCAAATGATTTATACAATATTTTATTTCCCGGCAGGATTCCCGAAAATTTGAAGAAATTGACAATTATTCCTGACGGTATTATAAATTTAATTCCTTTTGAAGCATTAATTACCGAATCTTATAAAGGTGATATTAATGATTTTAAAAAATATCCGTTTTTGATTAAAAAATATCAAATTAATTATGATTATTCTGCAGATTTATTATTGAAATCATATCACGAAAAAAGCAGAACAAATAATGCCTCGGATTGGTTAGGGATTGCTCCGGTTTTCGATAAAGCAGGCAGCACGGTAATTAACGGAATGTCCGTAACACCGTTACCGGGTAGTGAAAAAGAAGTTAATCTTATTGACAGTGTTTTTACTAAAAAAAACAGGTCGGTTGAAGAAATATTAAATAATAATGCGACTGAAAGTTACATTAAACAGGCAAATTTAAAAGATTACAGATACATTCATATTGCGACACACGGAATCGTAAATATTGCAGAACCGAAATTATCCGGATTAATTTTTTATCCCGAGAAAAGTGGGAATGACGGAATTTTATATTCCGGTGAAATTTATAATTTGGAACTTGATGCTGACTTAGTTGTGCTTTCTGCTTGTGAAACAGGTATCGGTAAAATATCTAAGAGTGAAGGTGTTATAGGATTGTCTCGTGCTTTAATGTATGCCGGTGCAAAAAATATCATTGTTTCATTATGGAAAGTTTCTGATGAATCAACAACAGATTTAATGGTTGATTTCTATAAGAATTTAATTAATAATAATGAAGATAAAGCAGAAGCTCTCTATCATGCAAAAAATAAAATGATTGAGGCAGGCGGTAATTTTGCACATCCGTTTTTTTGGTCCCCTTTTATATTAATCGGAAAATAAATTATGACAATCAACTGCAACGGATATCTGTTAGATCTTTCCGTACCGAAAATTGCCGGAATCCTTAATATTACCCCGGATTCATTTTACGACGGAGGGAAATATATTTCGGAAGATGCAATAAAAAACAGAACAAAGGAACTTATTGAAGAAGGAGCAGATATTATTGATATAGGAGCTTTTTCTTCTCGTCCCGGAGCAGAATTAATTTCTGAATCAGAAGAAACAATACGCTTGCAATCAACATTAGAAATTGTACGTAAATATTTCCCGAATATTATTTTATCGGTTGATACTTATCGATCCGAAATTGCAAGATTTGTAATTAAAGAATTTGAAGTTTCAATAATAAATGATATTTCAGGCGGCGATTATGATAATAAAATGTTTGAAACAATTGCCGAATTTCAAGTTCCTTATATTGTAATGCATATGCAGGGCAATCCCGGTACTATGCAAACTAAACCGCAATATATTGATGTTGTTAAAGATTTATTAAAATATTTTTCGGAAAAAACAGAAACAGCAAAAAAAATAGGTATTAACGATTTGATTATTGATCCCGGTTTCGGTTTCGGAAAAACTTTGGAACATAATTATCAATTATTAAATAACCTGGACTTGTTTAAGATTTCGGAGCGACCGATTTTGGTTGGTTTATCTCGTAAATCAATGATATACAAACTCAATAATGAAACACCCGAAGATGCTTTGCCGGGAACATTGGCTTTAAATATGATTGCCTTGCAAAAAGGCGCAAATATTTTACGGGTTCATGATGTAAAAGAAACTTTACAAGTCATAAATGTATTTAATAAGTTAATTTCATCTTGAAATTTTATTAATCTGATTAAATTCATAAATTAGCACTTTCTAAAATTTAAAACTATTTTCGGATTTCTTCACATAGGATTAAAGGATATTGTTGATATTCTGCTTGTTGCATTTCTTTTGTATCAGATTTATTTTTTAATTAAAGGAACAGCAGCAATAAAAATATTTACGGGTATTGCATTGTTATATCTTGTATGGCTTACTGTCAGAGCATTTGATATGATTTTAATAAGTAGTATTCTCGGGCACGTGATGGGAGTAGGAGTAATCGCTTTATTAATTGTTTTTCAACAAGAAATACGTAAATTTTTTATGTTATTGAGTAATAAATATTTATCAAAAATAAACTTCTCTTTTAAAAATTTGTTTCCTTTTTTCAATGATGATGAACCTTCCGTAAAAGTATGGTCAATTGTAAAGGCATGCACGTCAATGTCAAAAACAAAAACCGGTGTATTGATTGTTATTTCAAGGGAATCTGAATTATTCTCAATTATCGAAACCGGTATAAAATTGAATGCCGACACAACTTCCCAACTTTTAATTAATCTGTTTTTTAAAAATAGTCCTTTGCATGACGGAGCCGTGATAATAAGAAATGATAAAATTGTTGCAGCCGGATGTATTTTGCCGGTTTCTGATAAAGATGTTCGGCATGAAGATTTCGGTTTAAGACATCGTGCGGCTTTGGGTATAACAGAACAGACAGATGCGGTTGTAATCGTTGTTTCTGAGCAAACAGGTAATATTTCTTTGTTCTACAGTTCTGCCTATCAAAAAAATATCAGTATTACTGATTTGAGAAAACAACTTGAATATTTCTTTTTATCCAATCAAGAAGAAGATGTTAAAAAATAAAAGAGCTGTTTGGGCTATAGGAAGAAGAGTCTATATGATAAACCAAATTAAGCTTCCTTTTGAAGAAACCGTATATATTTCCGAAACTTACATTGAGACATGTATTGCAATTGAAACAATGATTGTACGGGGCGCCGGGTCTATCGGTGCAGCAGCCGGTTTTGCCATGATGCAAGCTGCTTCGGAAGCACAGAAAGAAACGTATAAAGATTTTCTGTTAAATGCTAAAAATAAAATTGAAACAACACGACCCACTGCACGCGATTTATTTGCTGCTGTTGACAGAGTCTATAAAAAAGCATTAATTTCTGTTAAAGATGCTGAATCTGAAGCTCATGCTATTGCTGATGAAACATCAGATGCCGGTCGAAAAATCGGCGAATACGGAAATGAATTAATAAAAGACGGTTTCGGGATATTAACTCATTGTAATGCGGGCTCTTTGGCTTTAGTTGAATATGGTTCTGCCTTGGCACCAATTATTAAAGCGCATCAATCGGGAAAGAAAATTACGGTTTATGTCGATGAAACGCGTCCGCGAAATCAAGGAGCAAAATTAACTGCTTGGGAATTACAAAAAGCAGGAATACCGCATTTTATAATTGCAGATAATGCAGCAGGATTGTTGATGATGCAAGGGAAAATTGATATTGTAATAACAGGCGCAGACAGAATTGCTGCAAACGGTGATACTGCTAATAAAATCGGTACCTTTGAAAAAGCAGTTTTAGCTAAAGAATTTAATATTCCGTTTTATATTGCTGCGCCGGATTCTACTTTTGATAAAAATTGTTTGACCGGAGAAGATATCCCGATTGAAGAACGCAGTCAAGATGAAATTTTATTTATCAGCGGAATCGATGTTGAAGGCAAAGAGCAAAAAATCCGAATTGCAAATCTCGGTTCTCAAGCATTAAATCCGGCTTTTGATATTACACCGATAAACTATATTTCAGGTTTTATTACTTCACAAGGAATTAAAAAAGAGTTGCCGTGAAGCAACTCTCAGAATGTAATCTTACCGTATTTTAAAATTGATATTTGTTATCCTCAATTAATTTATCGGCAATTCTTCTTCTTGCTTCTTTTATATTTACAGGTTTAATTTTAGTAAGACACCTTAAAGCATTGATATATTTTTCTTGCTCAGCTTCGTCAATAAACGAATAAATTGCTTCAAGACCTTGTTTGTATATAATATTTGAAGAATCAAAAAGATAAACATTGAGCATATCTTTATAAATTTTACCGGCTTCTTCACCTTTTATTTCTTGCAGACGTTTTACTCTTAAATAAACGGATTCTGCAACATAAGATTCCATAATAATATCAGAAAAGTTAAAAATAATTTCTTGTTCGCGTGATAATTTTTTTCCGAAATTATTATGTGCGGCATCAACTAATAATAAGAAAACAGCTTTAAAGTTTTTAACGGTAATATTAATATCTTCAAAATAGACCCCTTTAAATTGAGGATTTTCAGGGAATTTATTTAAATTTTCAGCAATTTTAGCAGCTTCTTCAAATAAAGGAATCTCTCCTTTTAATCCTTTTTTAATTAAGGTATCTCCGGTAACGTTTCTGTTAATTTCATTGGTTCCTTCAAAAATTCGATTAATTCTGGAATCTCTGTATCCTCTTTCTATAGGAGTTTCTGCTGAATATCCCATCCCGCCGTGTATTTGAACTCCTTCATCTACAACATAATCCAACATTTCAGAACCGAAAACTTTTATCAATGCAGCTTCAATTACAAATTCTCTTTGAGCTTCAACATTGGCCGAACCTTTATCCATTCCGTTTGCAATATTCCGGTTTACGGCATCATCAACATTTTTGCTCATTCTGTATACAGCTGTTTCATTGGCAAAAGCTTTAATAACTTGTTGAGCAAGTTTGTATTTTACTGCCGGGAAGTTTGAAATTAAAGTTCTGAACTGTTTTCGTTCATTAGCATATTGAACGGATTGATTGATTGCTAATTTTGAAGCACCGATAACATTTGCACCAAGTTTTATTCTTCCGAGGTTAAGAATATTTAAAGCAATTCTAAAACCTTCACCTCTGGTTCCCAAAAGATTTTCTACAGGCACCTTACAGTCATTAAAAAATATTTGAACTGTTGAAGATCCTTTTATTCCCATTTTATTTTCTTCGGTATTAAAAGTGATACCCGGGAAGTTCCGTTCAACAATAAAAGCACTTAAAATACGATCTTCATCAATTTTAGCAAAAACAGTTAATATGTCTGCAAATCCGCCGTTTGTAATCCACATTTTAGAACCGTTCAAAATATAATGAGTTCCTGCATCATTTAAAACAGCTTTTGTTTTTCCGCTGTTGGCATCAGAACCGGCTCCGGGCTCTGTTAAGCAATAGGCACCAA
>JAOZQB010000113.1 GCA_029932445.1 Bacteroidales bacterium
ATAAAACTTCCGTCAATAATTGCAAGTTCTCCCCATGAACGAGAACTTCCCCAGTATGATTGAGCCGAAATAATTGTTTGATTTGCTTGTCCGCTTGCATCTTCAGTTGTACCGTCTCCGTTCAAATCCACCATTGCACCGTCTTCATATATGCCGTCAACAACCATTCCGTCTTCACGAATTCCGTCTTTTGTTGTTACATCTAATATTCCTGTTTTTTGACCGACAGCTTTAGTCATACTGAAAATATCACCACCCATTCTAAAATCTATTAATGCAGATAA
This sequence comes from Bacteroidales bacterium, assembly GCA_029932445.1. Taxonomy (GTDB): domain Bacteria; phylum Bacteroidota; class Bacteroidia; order Bacteroidales; family JAADGE01; genus JAADGE01. The sequence goes on from JAOZQB010000113.1 coordinate 285, forward strand.
TGAAAATCTTTTATATGTAACTGTATTTCTTATTCCGCCTATCCAATCCGGGTTAACATAACCCAAAACTTGAGGGTCTTCAGTCGTAATGGGTTTTCCGTTTTGGTCAATCAGAACATCTCCTGAAACAGAATCTCTTTTAAAAGTTGTTCCGTATATTGTACCCCATTCTTCACCGGGGAAAGCCATTAAACTTGCTTGACTTTTACTGTAATAATATGAAATTTGCAGTTGTTTTAAATTGTCAGCTAATTCAATTACCGTGTTTTTATTTGTTGACCAATTAAGAGTTACATCCCAAGAAAGATTTTGTTTTTTTAGGACGGTTGCGTATAATTGTATTTCAACACCTTTATTTCGGATACTTCCTGCATTCTTCATCCAAGAACTGTAACCCGAAGAGGTAGGAACATCAACTTGAATGAGTTGATCTTTAGTAAGAGTATTATAATAAGAAAGGTCAATTCCTAATCTGTTTTCAAAAAATTTAAATTCTCCGCCAATCTCCAAACTGTTTGTTTTTTCAGGTTTTAAATTTGCCGTAGGAAGTGTTGATTGTGCACTAAATAAGTTTATATCATTAAAAGTTGTTCCTACCGAATAAAAGACCGGGTTTAGTTTATACGGGGAAGTTGCATTACCGACAACAGCATATCCGGCACGGATCTTCCCGTATGTGAAAGTTTTTGAAGTCAAGTTAAATGCTTCGTTTATTATAAAACCGACATTCACGGAAGGATACCAATAATTACGATTTTCAGCGGGTAAAGTTGAACTCCAGTCACCTCTCAAAGTAAATTCAAGGAATACATAATTTTTAAATCCGAGATTCGCAGAACCGAAAACACTGTTTGTTACAGTCTTATATTTTGTAAAACTTACAACCGGTTCTCCTTCAAAATTTGATGTTGAAAAAAAGTCAGGAACAATTAAATTTGTTCCGTATGTTGTAGCAAATTGATCATAAGCTTTTCTGTAATTCCCTCCTAATGTTGAGAATAATGATAAATCATCAGAAAGATGCTTATTAATTTGTAAAAATAAATCTGCATTAGTTTCGCTTTCGAATCGGTATTGTTCCCAAAAATTACCGTTTTTAGCATTATCATACATCGGAGTCCAGTCACGAGAATATTTATGATAGATATATTTACGATGTTCGTTAAAGAAATCAGTTCCGATTCTTCCTATTATATCAATTCCGTCAAATAAATTATAAGTAATGGAAGTATTTCCGAATACTCTGTCTCTTTCTCTTGACATTGTATTTTTGTATGCATTCCAATACGGATTCGGATGCTGAGAACCGTAAGCCATCATCCAATTGAATGATTTTTCTTTCTGAGATCTTCCGTATAAAACAATATCATCGTAATGTTCCTTTAAATAATTCATATCAACTTGACGACCAAACCATGAATTAAATTCTAATAAAGGATTTCTCATTGAATTTTCTTGTTGCGGTAAATTATTATTTACAAGTTTCGTGTATGTAGCATTTATGTTAACAGAAAGTTTATCTGACAGTTTGAACTCAGAATTCAGACCAATATTGGTTTTATTCTGATCTGTATTCGGTGAAGTTCCTTTTTGATTTGAATTTCCGAATGTTAATCTGAAACTTGAATTCTCATTCGCGCCGGATAATGCAATGTTATTTGTAAATGTCAGACCTCTTTCATAAAAGTCTTTAACATTATTCGGATGAGAAATCCAAGGTGTCGGGATAACATTGCCGTCTGCATCCAAAGGAGAATCCATTTGAGGAACATTTAAACCGGCATCAAGTCTTGCTCCCCAACTTTCATCTGCATCCATTAGTCTTCCGGAGCCGTCAGTTGCCCATTTAAATCCTCTGTCATCAACAAATTCCTGATAAGTTAAATCAGAATAATTTTTTTGCCAATTATATTCATCTGAATTCATTCCTTGTCCGTATTCATTTTGATAATTCGGCAGAATGTACATGTCACTTATTGAAACAGAAGCAGAATAATCAATTCCGAGACCTTCCTTTTTTGTTCCGCTGCCTTTTTTAGTTGTAATTAAAATTACTCCGTTTGCTGCCCTGCTTCCGTATAAAGCCGTTGCACTGGCACCTTTCAATACGGAAATACTTTCAACATTTGCAGGATTGATATCCATAGCAGCATTTCCGAAATCCGTAGAAGTTGTACTTGAACGAGCCGATGATATTCCGTTCATTATCGGTGTCCCGTCAACAACAAAAAGAGGTTGTGTTGAACCTGTAAATGTTTTATTTCCTCTGATTGAAATGGTTGAAGAAGCTCCTACTTGTCCGGATGAAGTAATAATTTGAGCACCTGCAATATTTCCGGATAAGGCAGAGACAACATTATCAGGATTCGATTTAGAAATATCTTTACCGCTTACATCCTGTACAGAATAACCCAGAGCTTTTTTTTCTCGCTTAATTCCCAATGCAGTAACAACAACATCATCAATTGTAATATCTGAAGATTCCAATTCAACATCAATAACTGTTCTGTTATTGATTTCAACGGTTTTTGTTTTCATTCCGAAGTAGTTGAAAATAAGAGTTGTTCCCCCTTCAGGAACAGTTATCGTATAATTCCCTTCCGAATCCGTTAAAACAGCAACTTCAGTAAAATTCTTTACACTGATACTTACACCGGGAATCGGATCCCCGTTTTTTGCATCAGTTACTTTACCGTTTACATTTATTTGTGCAGAAGCAAAAAATCCTGAACAAATAATAGCAATTAACAAGGTCAATTTTTTCATAATTATTACATTTTAATTTAACAATATTAATTTGTTTTATTATGTCTCTGTTGAAACAGAGTAGAAATTACAACTTTCGAATTCCGATTCCGGGTAAATTATTTAAAGTAATTTTTCCGTCAATTACTTTTACACCTTCATAAACATCATTACTTATCAATAAATTTCCGTCTAAATCTGCCCAATCAACCAATGGGGATAACTGAGCAGCAGCTGAAACTGCACATGAAGTTTCCGTCATACATCCCATCATTACTTTCATTTCTAATGCTTTTGCAACCGTAATCATTTTATGTGCCTCTCTTAAGCCCGTACTTTTCATTAATTTTATGTTTATTCCGGAGTAAACACCTTTAAATTTTGCAACATCAGATAATCTTTGAAAAGCTTCATCTGCCATTGTCGGTAACGGACTGTTTTGTGTCAACCATGCCATGTCATCAATATTTTCTTTGGGTAAAGGTTGTTCAATAAAAATTACGCCTTTTTCTTTAAGCCAATGAATCATATCCAAAGCGTTTTCTTTATTCTTCCAACCTTGATTAACGTCAACATATAGCGGAACATTTGTAATGTCTCTTACGGCATTAATCATTTCTTTATCATTTCCGCGACCGAGTTTTACTTTTAAAACTTTAAATCCTTTTGCTTCTTTCGTTTTCGTTCTTACAACATCCGGTTTATCAATTCCGATTGTAAAAGATGTTACGGGTGTTTTATCAGGATTTAAACCCCATAATTTATACAGCGGTTGGTTCACAATTTTTCCGATTAAATCGTGAAGAGCAATATCTACGGAAGCTTTTGCAGCACGATTTTTTTTATCAACAGAATCTACATAAGTTAAAATATCATCAATTCTGAACGGATCGTTAAATTGTGACAGATTTACTTTTGAAAGAAAACTTGTAACACTTTTATGAGATTCTCCGAGATAAGGCGGCATTGATGCTTCACCGTAGCCGATAATTCCGTCATATTCTAATTCTGTTAAAACAACGGGTGTTGTATCTCTCGAATATTCAGCAACCGTAAAAGTATGTTTCAATTGTAATTCGTATGTTCTGAATGTTAGTTTCAATTTTTTTGATTTTATCGGTTTCATAATTGATGCGATTGCAATATTTGGTAATATTGTTGTTCCGGCAGTTACTGCTGAAACAGTTTTAATGAAATTTCGTCTGCTTAAATTCATTTTTTTCGGTTCGGTATAATCGTTTTATAAAATTTATTATCTGTTATTTTTTCTATTGATTCTGTTCCGACGTTCCCTATTATTCTTATTGCTTTTTTAAAGGTATCACGATATTCCGGATTAAAGTTTTTTCTTGTTGAATCCATACTGTTTATTTTCACCTTCCCGGAAGCATGAATAAATTCGGTATCTCCGATATACATACCTACATGTGTAATTTTTTTTGATTTTTCTTTATCTCCCAAGTAACTGATATCAGTAAAAAAAAGCAAATCACCGGCTGAAAGATTTTTAAATTTAAATTTATTTGTCATCTCGGTTCCGTATTTTATTTGCTGAGATGCATCACGTTGCAGAATAACTCCGTTCATAAAATAAATCGCAGAAGTAAATCCGCTGCAATCAATTGCTTTTGATGAAAGACCTCCCCATAAATACGGAATTCCGTAAAACTTTTTAGCCGTATTGACCAAATTCTTACCTTCGGGAATTCGATTAAAAACTGTCATCATCTTATCAACTTCTTTTTTTAACACATACGCTTCTCTGCCGTCAGGATATTGTACTTTAAAGAAATTATTGATTGTATCAGTAACCGATAAAATACAACCTATTACTAAATCTGAAATAACTTGTGAATTTTCATCAGGTTCTGAATAACTGCTGCCCTGTTGCTTTTTGTATATTATTTTATTTTTTTGTTTAAGTTTGCTAAGTTGCTCTTTATTAAAAAAAATAATGTCATCTTCATTAATCCAACCGATATATCTGTTTGGAGTTTGTATTAAATACCAATTTCTTTCTTTTTTATAAACTTTAACCGGCGTACCCAAAAATGCTTGATTTACAAGCTCGGAACTGTGTTTTGCTTTCTTTCTGATACTGGCAACTGAATTATTTACTATTGCATGTACGGTTCTTTCTTGTTCTTTTTCAGGTAATATTTTTATTTTTAATAAAACATCGGGATATTTTTTTGTCAAAATTTCTTTCAATTGATCGGCAGCCGTTTTATTTTCTAATTCTGCCGAAATAACCAAAGTATCATTGGCAATATCTGTTGTTACATTCCATAAAGTTATACGTTTATCCGGGGCATAAATATTTTTCAAAGAATCAATATTTGTATTAATCTCTTCTTTTAGTTTTTCATTATTTTTCATTGTACATGAACCAAAAATCATTAATAAAGCAAAAATAATCGAGATATTTTTCATCGTTTTTTATTATTCTCTAAAATTAATAATAACTGTTTTTAAAACAATATTTATTTTACTTTTATATTATGAATATTCAAATTTTATACTCAAAATTCCGTATCCCATAATTAATTATTTGATTCTGATTTTAAGTGTTGCAAGATAGTATCCGAATAAATTGTTTTCGGTTTATTTCTTAAATTATACTGAGAAACCATTATTTCCCCGTATGCTCCCGCACTTCTTAATGCAATAATATCACCGCGTTCGGTTTTAGGAAGTTCTATATCAATATCAAAACTGTCAGAAGATTCACACACGGGACCTACTATATCATATTTAATCAAATCAGTTAAATTTTCTTGCTTTGAGAGGTTTTCAATTTTATGATGAGCACCGTATAATGCCGGTCTGATAAGATCAGTCATTCCTGCATCAAGAATTGCAAATTGTTTGTTAACACTTTTTTTAACATATAATACACGAGAAATCAAACTGCCTGTTTGTCCGATTACAGAACGACCTAATTCAAAATGAATTTCTTGTTCGGGGCGTGTATGCAGATTTTCGTTAATTATTGAAAAAAACTTCTCAAAATCTGAAATTAATTCTGACTCAGGATTCGTATAATTAATTCCTAAACCGCCTCCTAAATTTATATATTTCAATTTTATACCGTGTTTATTATATAAATTTTCTTGTATAATATTCACTTTCTTGCATAAATTGATATAAGGCTCAAAACTCGTTATTTGAGAGCCTATATGAAAATGCAAACCTATAATCTTGATATTTGAAAGTTTTTGTACTTTATCTAATACATCATCCAAAAAACTTAATGGAATACCGAATTTATTTTCATTAAGTCCGGTAGTAAGATAATTATGAGTTACGGCATCAATATCCGGATTTAATCTTAAAAAGACCGGAACCGTCTTTTGTTTTTTTATTGCAATTTCGTTAATTATCTCTATTTCTTCTATTGATTCGCTGTTAAATCCGAATATTGAAGAATTAATTGCAAATTCAATTTCTTTATCGGTTTTTCCGACGCCTGCAAAAACAATTTTATCAGAAGGAAAACCAATTTTAATTGCCTTTTCAATTTCATTTCCGCTTACACAATCCGCTCCGAATCCAAAATTATTAATTGTTTCAAGAATTTTATCATTTGCATTTGCTTTTAAAGCATAATGCACTTTATAGTTGTATTTAACAGCTGTAGATTTGAGGTTATTTAAACTCTTTTCAAATAATCCCATATCATAATAATAAAAGGGAGTTTCTATTTGTGAAAATAATTTGACCAGCTCTTTATTAAACATTATTTGTCCTGATAAATTAAAAGTAAATACATTTTTTAGTTTTATTATGAAATAAAAGTATTATAATTTGAATTTATAAAAAAAAATATTGTAAATTTGTACAAAAATAATACAAATTGTATAAAATCATACGGATGATATCAATAGGAGAAATCGCAAAACAATTAATACAACAAACCCCTTTTCTTGAAGAAGCTTTAATTGAAGATATTATTAATATTTCTTCATTAGCTCGAAAACTAAAACCGAAAATAGAGGAAGTACTAAAAAAGAAGGTTCAAATCGGAGCGGTTATTATTGCTTTAAAAAGAGTAAAATCGAATTATCTTGAATTACCGAATTCAGGATTAAAACAATTTGTAAATGATTTGGGTGATTTAATTGTTATATCGGGCTTAATGCATTTTACTTTCGAGAATTCGGAAACCATCGGATTAAGACAACAAGAAATGATAAAACATATCGGACAAAATCAATCATATTATTCTGTTTCAAGAGGAATATTTGAAACATCAATAGTTGTAAGTAATGCATTAGCTGATTTGATTAATGAAATTTTTAAAGATGAAAAGCAAATTTTTCAAAAAACAAATTTATCATCAATAACCATTAGTCTTCCTAAAAAACGTACTGAAACTATCGGATTTTATTTTTACATTCTTAAAAATCTGTCATTAAGAAAAATTAATATTGAAGAATTAATTTCAACGACAAACGAATTTACTATAATCGTAAAGAACAATGATATAGACCGCGCATTTTCAATTCTCATGAATATAAAAAATTCTGAAATATCGTTTCAATCAAACATATTGGGGAATACTTGAAATTGACGAATATTAAGGATTTGTAAATATTGATAAGATTTCGAAAAAAAAGCCTTCCGAATCTTCCGATTCAAAAGGCTTTAATTCTGTCGGGGTGAGAAGACTTGAACTTCCGACCCCACGCCCCCCAGACGCGTACTCTGCCAACTGAGCTACACCCCGAACTTTCTTTTTGCTTTAAAAGCGAATGCAAAATTATGAAATAATTCATTCCGTACAAAAAATACTTTGTTTTTAATACGAAAAATACATTTGTAATTTTTATCACATCAAATTTGTCAAAAAAAACTTTACTTTGTAAAATCAAACTGACAAAATCGCTTAAAACCAAATACGGTATGTATTTTGAAAGAATAAGACAAAAATATCTTAATTTAGCGAATAAACACATCAAAACAAACAGAAAATAAGGATAATAAATATAAAATAAATAATTATGAGTTTTTTTAAAACATTAGACGTAAACGAAAATAATGACAAAAAGTCGGAAGAAATGAAACCGGCAGAAAATGTCAAATGCTTAATCATAGGCTCCGGTCCTGCCGGCTATACGGCAGCCATTTATGCCGCACGTGCAAATCTTAAACCGGTCGTTATTCAAGGTATGGAAGCCGGCGGACAATTAACCACCACTACCGAAGTCGAAAATTTTCCCGGTTATCCGGAAGGCGTTACCGGTCCCGTTATGATGGAAGACCTTAAAGCACAAGCCGAACGTTTCGGGACAGATGTTCGTTGGGGTGAAGTAACTTCAGTCGATTTCTCGAAAAGACCGTTTAAAGTAATTGTTGACAACAATCAACCCTTTATTGCCGAAACCGTAATTATTGCTACCGGTGCGACGGCAAAATACCTCGGTTTGGAATCTGAAGAAAAATATAAAGGTTCCGGAGTTTCCGCTTGTGCCACTTGCGACGGATTTTTCTATAAAGATAAAAAAGTTGCTGTTGTCGGAGGAGGCGATACCGCAGCCGAAGAAGCGTCTTATCTTGCCGGTCTTGCCGAAAAAGTGTATTTAATTATCCGAAAACCGTTTATGCGTGCTTCAAAAGCCATGATTAGGCGAGTTGAAAATACGCCTAACATTGAAATTCTTTACGAACACAACACAAAAGAAGTAACGGGAACAAATGTCGTAACCGGAGCTACTCTTATAAAACGCAAAGGTCAACCCGATGAGGAAGAAGTTAAAATTAAAATTGACGGATATTTTGTTGCAATCGGTCACAAACCGAATTCTGATATTTTTAAAGACTTTATTGAAACCGATGAAATCGGTTATATCAAAACTGTTCCCGGAACATCAAAAACAAATATTCCCGGCGTTTTTGCTGCCGGAGACATTCAAGATTCAATTTACCGACAAGCCGTTACGGCTGCCGGATCAGGTTGTATGGCTGCATTAGATGCAGAGCATTTTTTAACAGAACAAGAATAGAATTAAAAATAATATAATGAAAAGAAAACTGTTTCGTAAGGAGCAGTTTTTTGTATTTGAGTTTTTTTGTATTTTTGTATAAGAACTTTTTAAAGATTAATGATGAAATCAATATTTTATTTGTCAGCACTAATTTCAATGTTGTTATTATCGAACTGCAATAAAGATAGTTTTGTTTCGGAAGATGAAATCCCGCAATGGTTAAAAGAGAGAATCATTGAAGATGAAGCGATAATTGATTCTGCTCCGAAACTTTTGCCAAACTATGGAGCTTGGATAAGATATAAGTATAAAAAAGATTTTTATTTCGAATATGATAATCCTTTAAGTTCTGTTATGTTGGAAGTTTATGACTATGAGGGAGACGGATTTGATTTTTATGATGATGCATTGATTAAAGCATATCAAGATGACAAATGTTGCAAAAGATATGTGTGGAAAGCTCCTGAATATCTTGAGTTTAACTGATCACCCCCGAACCGATTAATTCATCATTAAGATAAAATGCAGCAAACTGTCC
>JAOZQB010000114.1 GCA_029932445.1 Bacteroidales bacterium
CTCATATCTCTAATCTCATATCAAAAATATTAACAAAAAGAAAGTCATATAAAAAATAACAACGTTTTAGACTTTATAAACAGACACTAATTAATATTATTAACATCGTGAAAAATATAACATACTAAGAGAAACTTTGAGGTCTTTGCGTGAGATTATCTTTTATTTCATGCAAAAAACACCAAGAATTGTGCAAAGAATAAGTTATTTTAATTTTCAAGTGAATTATTATTAAAATGCCTGATTCGATAAATCTTTTCGTCAAAAACCTTAAATCAAATTTGATTTTGGTTCTTTTTTTGTATCTTTACAAAGTATTATTACATAAAACCTTAATCAAATGAAAACAAACGTACAACTTAAGCTGATAAGCTTTATTATTCCCGTATTTGTAATTTTCCTTGCCGTTACTCTGTCAAACTGTAAAGGACATGTGGAAATTTTCGGTATTACCGACAGTGTTGAAAATTGCTCTGCTCCCTATGTTGTTTATTTTTATCCGGATGCCGCACATCGAACCAAAGATCTTGAATATACATGGAATTTTGGTGATAATACAAATTCGCATGATCAAGAACCGGTTCATATTTATCAAGAGGAAGGAATTTATCAAGTCACATTATCAATTAAACAAAATAAATCTTTCGATTCTAAAAGTATTACTTTGTATTTAACGGCAGATTCCACAGCTGCTTATTCTGATTTTGATTATGCTTCTTACAGCGATTCTCTTTGGGCTCCGGCTAATGTTGAATTTCAGAATTATTCAAAACATGCAACTTCCTTTCTTTGGGAATTTGGTGACGGTGATACTTCAACGGTTGAAAATCCGACACATGTTTTTCAATCCCAAGGGACTTATACGTGCTTATTGAATGCTATTTGCAACAGCGACACATCTAAATTCTCACGCCAAATGATTATTAAACCACCTCCGACGGATATTCTTGTTGACGAAGTTACTGTTTGGTTACCGGACACTTATATAGGTGCAGATGTTTGGGTTGATTTATGGTATGCAGGACATCATGAAAAAGAAAGCAGCCATACAAGTTCTACGGCATCATTTCCTGTTACTTTTCCGATGACGCAAAATTTATATTGGTTTAACGGAACCTATAATTCCGACAATTTAGAATTTGAGATCTGGTCAAGTTTGGATAATGCGGCACCGATTACAACCTTCAGAATTGAAGCACGCGATTTGCAAAGTGATTTTTACCCGACATTAATTTCTTTTGACGACGGGTACGGAAGAAAATTAGAAGCCAAATTAGAATACAGACAATAAACGTTTTAACTTTTTAAATTAATAATTATGAAGCTAATTTTAAAATATCTTTTTGCTGCTTTTTTTTCAATCATTCTGTCAGGAAATATTTCAGCACAATCAACCGACCGTGATTGGTGGGACTCTTTATCCCCGGCATGGAAAAAAGTGATTCAAAAACAACATTTTAAAGGGAAAGATATAACACCTACCGACGAGCAACTTCAAGAAATCGGGAAAATGGTTTTTTTGGACATTGAAAATAACAAAGACATTAAAACCTTAGCTCCTGCCGAAGCTTTACAGTTGCTTGAAATTATTAAAGCCGGAAACAGCGGCTTACAAAGTTTAGACGGAATCGACGGGTTAATTAATCTGAAAGAAATTGATTGTTCCGATAATGATAATATCAATTCCGTTATTCCGCTTTCTTATTTAAATAATCTTGAAAAAGTAAATTGCGGAAATACGATGGTGAAAAGTTTGGTTCCGTTGCGTAATTTAGAAAAATTAAGAGATTTAGACGTTCATTATACAACCATTGTTGATTTAAGAATTTTAAAAGATTTAAAAAAACTCACAACGCTGGATGTTTCTCAAAATATTTCTCTTTTTTCTCTTGACGGAGTAAATTATATGCCCGAATTGATGTATTTAAATTGCAGTGAAAGTAATGTTGATAATTTGACACCTTTATCCAAATTAAAAAATCTTCAACGTTTGGATTGTTCAAAAACTAAAGTGGAATCTTTGCGACCGATTCAATTAGTTAAAAGTCTGCAAGATATTGATTGCTCCGGTTCTAAAATAAAAGCTAAAAGTTTGGATTATCTCATAGGGCTTCCTTATTTATTAATGTTACGAGCAAAAAATATTGATATAACGGATTCGGAAGCTAAAGAATTTGAAAATCTCCTGCAAAAACGAAATCCGAATGCAACAATTATTATTATTCCGAAAAAAAAGAAATAAAAACTTATTAAAATCATCAGAGCGAAATTCTCCGGTGATTTTAATCTTTCAACTTCATAGCAAAATCTTTCCCTAAAATTAATAAGGGAGAGGCAACACCAATCGTAATTGCAAGCAATATAAATAAAGTCGTAAAACCGTTTGAAAAGATTGAATTAAGAGCTATATTTCGATTAATCTCATCCTCACCGAAAAAGGTAAACATTCGCATCCCTAATATCGTTTTATAGGCAAAATAACCGGGAATCATCGGAATAATAGAAGGAATTCCGAAAACAACAATCGGTTTATGAATTTTATACGCAAACGGAATACTGAAAATTCCTACGAATAAAGATGCAAAAAATGTAGCAATAACAATATTAAAATCGTAATTTAAGAATAAAAATTTTACAAAGCCTGCTGCTAATCCTAATATCAATATCGGAATCACAACTTTTCGAGGGACATTAAACAGAATTCCGAAGCCGACGGCTGCAATTCCTGACCAAAAAGCATTTTCTGCCAAAGAAAAATACACGTTTTCCATTTACATAAAATTATTAATATTAAACATGACCATAACGGTAATAATTCCTAATCCGATAGCTAAAACCGTAATAAATCCGCTTACAAATCGTACAATTCCGTTTAAAATGTGATTATTAAATAAATCAATAAAAGAATTTATTAACGGCACACCGGGAACTAAAAATAAAACTGATGTCGCCAAAGCCACTTGCGGCTCATGTCCGATATTCCACAGAATCCCCAAAGAAGAAACTAATGATGCAAATACGGCCGACAAATACGTTCTTGCATAAGAATTTACATTGAGCCGTGCAGCTGTTTTAGAAACAAGCATACCAACAAGTGTCGCAATAAATGCAACAAACATATTCAGATAATCTCCGCCGAATAATTTAGCAAAACCGGCACCCGCCAAACTGACGGTTAATAATTCTGCCCAAAACGGATATCGTTTCTCATTTTTAACCGTTTCAATACGGCTCTTTATTTTATCATAATCCCAATGCTTAGCTTCAGCAGTCCAACTGAGACGACTGATTACGGCTACAACGGAAAAATTAATTTTATATTTCGGAATTTGACTGACCCTTGTATAATTTTCTTCCGTTAACTTATCCGTCAAAGTCATTGTTATTGACTTATGACTTATAAGTGCATGTGATTCAAAATTAAGAGCAGATGCAAATCTGTTAACAGAACCTATTACACGTTTGGTATTAGCACCTGAACTCATCATTAAAGAACAAATTTCAGATAATAATGCAATTGATTTTTTAATATTTTTTTTATCAGGCATATTATATTTTGATAAATATATTTTGCAAAGGTATTTTTAAAATAATTTTAACCCATACTATTCATGAAAATTATAAATTCAATATCTATTTTGCTTTTAAGCAGATAATTTTGTCAAAAAGACAATAAGCAAAATTTGGGGATAAAATTTTCACCAAAGGTACGTTTTTCTCAGTCTGCCTCATCGTTGCAAGCCCTTTGCTGTATCAATATACAACAGCATGACTTGTCGCCTTGATGCAGACTGAGAAAAATCGTATGAATAATGCGGGTTAATAAAATTTCATATTAAAAATTCAGTTTAAAATAAAAATCGTAACTTTGCATTGATACGGTCTCAATTTTGAGTTAACAGGGAATGTCGTGAAAATCGGCAACAGTTCCCGCTGCTGTAATCTTCAATGTTTTGAACATTTTGCCACTGCTGAAACATTCAGACGGGAAGGCGTTTAAAATACGGAGTAAGTCAGAAGACCTGCCGTCATCAACTTTGGTTTTGCAGTCTGCGGCGAACGGACAAGCAAATTCGATGTTTTTCTCGCCTCATCGTTTTCTGCAAATCAAATTTTAATTAATCTGTTAAAACTTGTGTTTTGTTTATGAAAACAATACTAATTCTGTTTTTTTTAATTATATTTGCTTATACCGTTAATGCTCAATACATTACGGAAGTTATTGATTACACTCCCGCACCCGGACAATTTATAAACACGGATGCATACGGAAGTTCCGATGCCGCACAAACAATTATCGGAAGCAGAAACGGGCTGGTGAGTTTGGGAGCATTCGGCGGATACATTATCTTCAAATTTGAAAATCCGGTTGAAAATAATCCGGATAATCCTTACGGAATTGATTTTACCGTTTTCGGAAATACAAGCAGTGAAAATGCCGAGCCGGCAACGGTTTTTGTTATGAAAGATGAAAATAATAACGGTATTCCTGATGATACCTGGTATGAACTTGCCGGCAGTGATTATTATTTTTCAAATACCGCTCATACTTATGAAATAACATACACCAATCCGCAGCAATCGACAGCAAGCGATGTTCCGTGGTCAGATAATTCGGGAGAAAACGGTTTTGTGTATGCAAATGATTATCACACACAGCCCTACTACCCGATGTCCGATTATTTTCCGGCTATTAATCAAGACAACTATACTTTATACGGAACAAAAATAAAAGCTGCCGTTGATTTATCCGATGCAACAAATATTCGTTCATATCAAAGAGTTTTCGGATATGCCGACAATCATATCAGAGGAAATGCAAATTCATTTTTGCCGGATAATCCTTACACAAAAGAAATTGAAAATGCCGGCGGCGATGCGTTTGATATTTCATGGGCTGTTGATATTGACGGCAATTACGTTAATTTAGATGAAATTGATTTCATAAAAGTGCAATGTGCCGTAAATGCAAATATGGCTTGGTTAGGAGAAGTTTCAACAGAAATTTCCGGTGCGCTTGATATTGCCCCGAATACTTCCGTCAACGGACAGGAAGATTTGATTGTAATTAAAGATTTACCCCGAACAATTTATATTAATCAAGAATATCCGATTGAAGTTTTTGCATTCAATAAAGGGCGATTATTAAGCAATCAAAATATCGCTGTTTCTGTTGATTTACCCGGTGCTTTTATTGATGAAAATAATATTCTGACTTGCAGTGAAACAGGAACATTGACAATTACGGCTTCTTTTTCGGAAAATCCGGAAATTTCTTCAAGCATGACAGTTACGGTTACGGAAGCCGTCAATTTAGAAAATACAAATAATAATAATATTTTAATATATCCGAACCCGACACATTTAAAGTTTCAAATAAGCGGAACAAATAATGCAAACATCAGAATATCTGATATTTCCGGAAAGGAAGTTATGACCTTGCATAATTATTCAAACAATACGGTCATTGATATTTCAAGTTTAAAACCGGGAATTTATTTTTTGGAAATAATTGAAAGTAAAACCCGAATTATAAAAAAACTAATCATTAATTAATCGTATCATTTCTTGAAAAAATCAATTCTAATAGTGCTTTTAATTTTATTCAAATTTTCATTATTTGCTCAAAATGTGAACGATACAATTGTGCCTGTCAGTGAAGTTAAAATAACCGAAAAACGCATGTTGCAAGAAAAAGGTCTCTCGGAAACAGTTTTAGATTCAAGTATTTTAGCACAAAATAAAACGACATCTCTCTCCGATTTATTATCGGAAAATTCAAGCATTTTTATAAAATCATACGGGCAAGGTTCTTTGGCAAGTGCATCATTCCGCGGTACGGGAGCATCGCATACGCAAATTCTTTGGAACGGAATATCCTTAAATAATCCCGGGTTGGGGCAAGTTGATTTATCTTTAATTCCTGTGTATTTTATTGATAAAGCAAAAATTCTCAGCGGCGGGAGTTCATTAAAATCGGTGAGCGGAGCATTAGGCGGAAGTATTGAATTAAATTCGCTTCCGAACTTTAACAAAAAATATTCGGCATCATTCATCCAAACTTTCGGCAGTTTCAAAACATATCAAAGTTTTATGAAAGCCGGTGTCGGTTTTCAAAAATTCGCTACGGTATTTAAACTGTTTCATGAGCAATCGCAAAATGATTTTCCGTTTTTAAACACCGCAACCGGATTAAACAATTTTGAAAAGCAAAAAAATGCCGATTATAATAAAAATGCTTTTCTCAACGAAAGCTATTTTAAGATTTCCGACAAGCAATATCTTTCATTAATTTCGTGGTATCAAACCAATTATCGCAATCTTCCGCCGATTATGTCTTTTCAGGGTGTCGGAAGAAATGAAAATCAATCGGATAATGAACTGCGTTTATCGGCAAAATACAATTTATATTCCGAGAATTTTAAATCTGAAATAATTGCCGGTGCAATCCGAGAACATTTGAATTATTTTCTTGCCGATCATACGGAAACAGGGCTTTTTATTCACAGCGATTCAAAAAGTAAAACAAACAACTTCTGTGGTAAATATTCGGCAGAGTATCAACCGATTAAGAAACTATTTTTAAAATCTTCTCTGTCTTTTGAATATCAAAAAGCCGCGTATTTCGACAATCAAAATTTAACCGGCTACGATGCTGACAGGCAAATTACCGAATGGTTTTTTTCAAGTCATTACGAATTTTCAAAATATCTTACTGCATACACTTTCCTTCGGGCAAATATTACGGATAAAAAACGTCTTCCTTTGATGCCTGCTTTCGGTTTTGAAATTCAGCCGATAAAAAACTTGCCCTTTTTGATAAAATCTAACTTTTCGAGAAATTATCACAATCCGACTTTAAATGATTTGTATTGGATACCTGGCGGAAATCCGGATTTAAAACCGGAGCAAGCTTATTCAAGTGATTTATCTTTGAATTGGACTGTAAAGAAAAATAATTTCACCCTTAAAACTGATGTTACGAGCTTTGCTTCATACATTAATAACTGGATTATTTGGAAACCCGGTGAATTCAGATATTGGAACGCAGAAAATATTCGAGAAGTATTTTCACGAGGTATCGAATTTTCTCTGTTTGCAAACTATGAGATTAATTCTTTTAAAACTTCTGTTCGTACAAATTATTCATACACAAAAACAAGCAATGAAAACACTTTAAACGATGCCGATGTTTCGACAGGGAAACAATTAATATATATCCCGGTTAATAAGGCAAATACCCTTATTAACATTGCCTGTTCGGAATATTTTGTATCAATAAATCACACATTTACGGGAGAACGCTTTACAAGTTCTTCCGAAGAAGAAACAAGGCATCGTTTACCGGCTTTTAATCTGATAAATTTAAGTTTCGGCAGAAAATTCGAACTAAAAAAATTCCGTTTCGATGCACAATTAAAAGTTAAAAATTTATTTAATGAAAATTATCAGGAAATTCTTTGGCGAGCCATGCCGGGCAGACAATTTTTATTCGTATTAAAAATCAACATTCTATGAAACACCCATAACAAAAGATTTGACACACAAGGAAATGATTATTGCTCGCAAATATTAAGCAAAATGAAAAATACTTAAACCGGTAAGTCATCAAGAAACATTAAGAAAAAACTTAACTAATCTTAACTTCTTAATGATTTATAAAAAATAAAAAAATATACAGGCGGGTGTTCCCTGTCTGCCGTCAGGCAGACTATATGACCTTTGAAAATTATAAAAATAAACATATGAAATTTGTAAATACATCATACATCATCCTGACATCGCTTCTTCTTTTTGTTGTTTCCTGTAAAAAATCACCTCCGACTCCGACCGTAGAATATAAAAAATCAAAAGGCGTATTTATCTGTAACGAAGGTAATTACACATACGGAAATGCTTCCTTATCATTTTATGAACCAAATACAAAAACGATTGATAATCAAGTTTTTTACAATGCAAATGATTTTCCGCTCGGAGACGTTTGTATGTCGATGACAATAAAAGATACTTTGGGTTTTCTTGTTATCAATAATTCCGGAAAAATTATTATTCTCAATACTAATACGTTTAAACATATCGCAACAATTACGGGACTGACATCTCCCAGATATATTCTTATTATTTCAAATACAAAAGCATATATAAGTGACCTTTACAACAAAAATATTGCAATTTTTAATCCCGAAACTTTTGAAATAACCGGAAATATCCGTATCGGAAACAGTACGGAAAACATGGTTCAATTTGAGAATAGGGTTTTTGCAACAAGTTGGTCGTATAATAATAAAGTGTATAAAATTAATACCGACACCGACAAACTTACAGATTCGCTTACGGTTGCCAAACAGCCCAACAGTATTATCCTCGATAAAAATAACAAACTATGGGTGTTATCCGACGGCGGTTTCCCCGGAATTCCGGGCGGACAAGATACCGCTGCTCTTACAAAAATTGATGCCTCCACTTTTACGATTGAGAAAACCTATAAATTTTCTTCATCGGATGCATCCCCGACACAATTGAAAATTAACGGAACAAAAGACACGCTTTTTTTCATTAACGGCACTTGGGCAAGCGGAGGAAGTTTTGACTTCGGCATCTTCAGAATGCCTGTTAATGCTGAATTCTTGCCCGATATCCCTTTTATTCCGCAAGAAAATAACTTATTTTATGGCTTAGGAATTGACCCTGTAACTTCAGAAATTTATGTTTCTGATGCAATTGATTATTTGCAAAAAGGAATTGTTTTTCATTATAAATCAGATGCAACAATGATTGATTCTTTTAAAACTGATATAATTCCGAGTTATTTTTGTTTTAAACCTTGAAAACAGCATCTATTACTTTTTCACTTTATCTGAATTTTGATTTATAATTTTTAATTTTTTAAACTAAATAAAAATAAAATGGTTTAAAAGAGATTATTTCTTTTTGTTAAAATTTTTAATAAAAAATTTAAAATATAAATAAGAAGAATAAAACATTGCTATGCCTATCCCAATATAGACAGGCATAAGAAACAATTTAGGAACAGAAGGTGTATGTCTTAATAATAATCCTCCTGCTATCATAACAACGATTAATATTTGATCTTTAACGGCATGAAACTTAAAAATACTTATAAACTCTTCATTAAACCTTAAAATTCTGTTAATATTATTAACCGTCAGTTTATAAAAAATAAGATAGATTTTAATAACGGCTATACTAATTGCAATAATTACTAAAAGAAATAATTGTTTATCGGAAAATAATTCAACCCAAGCATATGCTCTGTGAAGCAATAAAAAACCTGCCCAAAACCAAATAATACCCGTAAAAAAAATAAGGTGTTTCTTTTTAATTTTTAAGATCATATAATAAATTATTTAAACTATAAATTTAAAATATAATATTTTGCAGTATCTATTTAACATATAGAGTTAAATTACAGCAAGTTACCTTATTTCAACTCTAACACAACACTTTTTCAAGTACCTGATATGCTATTTTTAAAA
>JAOZQB010000115.1:0-4254 GCA_029932445.1 Bacteroidales bacterium
ATAACCGTCAATTTCTCCCGAGTCATTTCGTGCATCGAATACGGAATACCGCCGATACCGATACCCGAATCGTCCCATCCGCCAAAAGGCATCCAATCAACCCGGAATGCGGTATGGTCATTTATCATAACAGCAGATGCTCGCAAATTTTCCGAACATTTTAAAGCAACATCAATATTTTTTGTATAAACCGCTGATTGAAAAGCAAAAGGCAGACTGTTTGCTCGTTCAATTGCTTCTTCAGTGTTTTCATATTCATAAATACAAACAACCGGACCGAAAATTTCCTCATTGCTTATTTTTGCATTCTCAGAAGGATTTAGAATAACCGTAGGTTCGTATAATTTTTCAGAAATTCTGTTTCCGCCGTATAAAATTTTCCCGCCGGATTCAACAGCTTCTTTTACCCATGTTTCAACTCGATCGATTTCTTCTTTAACGATTATCGGACCGACATCGGTTTCTTTATCCAGAGGATTACCTGTTTTTAATTTTTTTACGCCGCCCGTAAAACGTTCCGTAAATTCATTAATAATTCCTTTTTGAACAAACACTTTTTGCACCGACACACAAACTTGCCCCGCATGATAAAATCCGCCTTTTATTAATGCCGGAATTGCTTTGTCCAAATCAGCATCCGATTCGACAATGACAGGAGCCACACCGCCATGTTCCAATGCATAACGTGTTCCGGAAGATAACTTTCCTGCCAAATACCATCCGATTTTTGCCGAACCGATAAATGACATAAAATTGACACGTTTATCCGTAACCAATTGCTCGGCAACAGAACTTTTGCAAACGGCTACTTGGCAGTATTCACGCGGTAATCCGGCTTCATACAAAATATTAACAAAATTGATGCACGAAAGCGGCGTTGTTGATGCCGGTTTAATAATAACCGGTGCTCCGACGGCAATTGCAGGAACGGTTTGATGCACAATTAAATTCAGCGGATGATTAAAAGCACTGACTGAAAACACGACACCAATCGGTTCTCGTGTCGTAAAAGCCAGCCGTCCTTCGGATGCTTGCGTCATTCCCATCGGAATTTCACTGCCTTTCATTTGTCCGATGTGTTCAACGGCAAGTTTCACCCCGTTTATGGCACGCAAAACCTCAACTTTACTGTCTTTATAAGGTTTCCCGCCTTCTTCAACAGCCATTTTTGTTAATTCTTCTATACGTTCGCTCATAATTTGAGCTGTTTTTTCCAGAATTTCAATACGTTGATATTTCGGTAACCAAACTTTTCGATTATTGAAAATTCGATAAGCCGTATTAAGCATTTCTTTACCTTGTTCAAGGGATATCATAGGCACTTCTTGAATTAAATGCCCGTCGAAAGGAGAAGTAACTTTTAATTGTTCCATTATATGCAGATTTCGTCAGAGTATTACTATAAAAATATATTTATTTGCATACAAATTTAACAAAAAATAAACAATTCCGGGAATTCCGGTTTTTTAAAATATACTCTTTTTTATGCAACTTTATCAATAAAATTTATCTTAATACAGCATTCATAATTATCTGTTTTAAATATATTGATATGAAAAAATTAACTGTCTTCTTATTATTCGTACTATTATTCACTTTAACTGTTTTTAAATCTTTTTCTCAAAATGATGTTCCGAAAAAATATCATTTAACGCACGAAATGAGTGCTGCAGAAAAAGAGTTAATGAAGACATATTCTCATACCCGAACTTTTTCTGAAACAGCACCGCCGACGGGTGAAATCAGAAATGTTGCCGAATGGGAACCTATGGAAAGTGTTATTGTCGCTTATGACGGAGGTTTCGGTGTTCCCGTAAGTTTGATTGCTGATATGTCACAAGTCAGTGATATTACGACCATCGTAGCAAATTCTTCGGAGGAAAATTCCGTTCGAAATACTTATTCATCAAACGGGGTAAATCTGAGTCGTTGTCATTTTATGTATCAAGATCTGGATTCTTGGTGGACACGTGATTACAGCCCTTGGTTTATTGCCGTTGACAACAGTGAAGTTGCCATTATAAATTTTCCTTATAATCGCCCTCGACCGAATGATGATGACGTTCCGATTTTAACGGCAAATGCATTAGGTATTGACTTATACGGCATGAATGTTACACATACCGGCGGAAACTACATGTGTGACGGATACGGAACTGCGGTTTCAACCGATTTGGTTTGGGATGAAAATACAAGTTTATCTCATGCGGAAATTAATACTAAAATGCATGATTATCTCGGTATTCAAAATTATCACGTAACGGCTGACCCTCTGGATGATTATATTAAACATGTTGATTGTTGGGGTAAATTTTTGGATGTTGATAAAATACTTATCACACGAGTTCCCGTAACAGATTACAGATATGATGATTATGAAGCAATTGCAACATATTTTTCGCAACAAAATTGCTCTTGGGGTTATCCTTATGAAATAATTCGCGTTCAAGCTGCTGACCATGATGATTATGATGTTAATCCGTACTCGAATTCATTAATTTTAAACGGAAAAATATATGTACCCCAAACAGGTTCGAATTTAGATGATGATGCCGTAGCAACCTATACGGCAGCCATGCCCGGTTATGAAATTGTTCCGGTTTATTCTTCCGGTTGGTATAATACCGATGCTTTACATTGCCGAACACACGGTATTGCCGACAGAGAAATGCTGTACATAAAACACATTCCGCTTCACGGGGATTTGGCTTTTCAATCTCAATATACCGTTGAAGCTGATGTTACATCATACGGGGGCAGTCCCGTTTCTTCCGGTTTTCCGAAATTATATTACCGCCAAAACGGCGGAACATGGCAAGAAACCCTTATGACTTTATCCGGAGGAATTACCTATTCGGCTTCAATACCTGCTGTAGGCGGAGACAATACGGTTGAATATTATATTTATGCCGAAAATGATAACGGAAAAACAAGAACATATCCTTTTGCGGGAACCGCAGACCCGTTTACTTTCAATTATACCGGAGGAAATTTTTTAACAGTTGAACAGTCAGAAATTTGTATCGGAAATTCAACGGGAACAATCAGCTTAACAAATTACACGGAAACAATTACGGATTGGGAAAAACGTTTAGACGGAGGAACTTGGACATCAATAGGGATTACAAGCGACACTTATTCTGAAACTCCGCCAACTTCAGGTTTATGGGAATATCGCGTTGTGTTAGACGGAGGAAGCAGTTATTCAACGATTGCAAGTATCATCGTAAATGAATTGCCTGTTGCAGGAACAGCTTATGCAAGTACGTCGGAGATTTGTTTCGGTGAAAATTTTGAAATGAACTTAAGCGGATATACCGGAAATTTCTTATGGCAAATATCTGCTGACGAAATAACATGGTACACCATCGAAGACGGTGAGACTTCACCATATACCGTAAGCGGATTGAACCAAAATGCCTATTTCAGGGCAAAAGTTTTTAACGGTGTCTGTGATACGATTTATTCAAATCATGTTTTTGTTACCGTAAATCCTTCGGCCGAAGGCGGAACAGTTTCAGCTGCTGCCGATCAAATTTGTACCGGAGAAACTGCATCACTTTCATTATCCGGTTATGACGGCAACATTCAATGGCAAAATTCAAACGACGGAACGACTTGGAATAATATTTCGGGTGCAAATTCTGATACTTATTCGAGTGAAGCATTAACAAGCAATACTTTTTTCAGAGCAAATGTAAGTATGGGTTCTTGTCCGGATGCACAATCCGATGAAATTGAAATAACGGTTTTTGAAATTCCTGTTTCAGGTTTCACATATACAGCTGATAATCAAACAATTTCATTTACAAACACTTCCGTAAATGCTGTAAATTACAATTGGGATTTCGGTGACGGAAATTCTTCGTCTCAGGAAGATCCGGTTTATGTCTATTCATTTGAAGGAAATTATACGGTTTCGTTAACAGCATCAAACAATGTTTGCGAAGATGACATATACAATGAAACAATTTCGGTTTCTTATGTCGGCATTTCCGAATTAAATTCAGGTATAAATATTTCTCCAAATCCGAATAAGGGAATATTTATTATAAAAACAATTGCAATCCCTGCAAGCATTCATGTTTTTGATATTAACGGAAAAGAAGTGTATTTAAATCGATTAGCATCAAAAAAAGAATCAATAAATTTATCAAATCTTAATTCGGGTATTTATTTTATTAAGATTGAAGACAATTCACATTCTTACTTTAAAAAATTAATTATCAAGAAATAATTTGATATTTTATTTAT